>DASRGK010000086.1:0-13595 GCA_035651055.1 Bauldia sp. | reverse complement strand
TCGAGCGCGCGGCGACGTTCTGGCATCCATCTTTTCGGCAATCGTAAGGGAGAAAGTACACATGAAGAGACTGGTATTCGGCGCGGTCGCGGCGGCGGCGCTTGCCTCGGCCCCGGCGCTCGCGGCCGATCAGCTGACCCTGCAGCTCAAGTGGGTGACGCAGGCCCAGTTCGGCGGCTATTTCGTCGCCAAGGACAAGGGCTTCTACAAGGAAGAGAATCTCGAAGTCACGATCAAGCCCGGCGGACCGGATATCGCGCCCGAGCAAGTGATCGCCGGCGGCGGCGCCGATGTGATCGTCGACTGGATGGGCGGCGCGCTCGCCGCGCGCGAGAAGGGCGTGAAGCTGGTCAACATCGCCCAGCCGTTCACCAAGGCCGGCATGGAGCTGGTCTGCCCGAAGGACACCGGCATCAAGACGGAAGCCGACTTCAAGGGCAAGACGCTCGGCGTCTGGTTCTTCGGCAACGAATATCCGTTCTACGCCTGGATGAACAAGATCGGCCTCAAGACCGACGGCGGTCCGGACGGTGTCACCGTTCTCAAGCAGTCGTTCGACGTCCAGCCGCTCATCCAGAAGCAGGCCGACTGCATCTCGGTCATGACCTACAACGAATACGGCCAGGTTCTCGACGCCGGCTTCAAGCCGGAAGACCTCGTGGTCTTCAACTACTCGGCGATGGGCAATGACCTCCTCGAGGACGGGCTCTACACGACCGAGGAAAAGCTTGCCGACCCGGCCATGAAGGACAAGCTGGTTCGCTTCGTCCGCGCTTCGATGAAGGGCTGGGACTACGCGCTCGCGCATCCGGATGAGGCGGCGCAGATCGTGGTGGACAATGGTGGCCAGGACCTCAACCACCAGAAATACATGATGGGCGAGGTGGCCAAGCTCACCGCCGGCGGCAACGGCGTTCTCAATGAAGCCGCCTACCAGCGGACCGAGCAGGCGCTCCTCGACCAGAAGATCATCAAGAACAAGCCGTCGGGCGCCTGGACGCACGAGATCACCGACGCGGCCGGCCTGAAGGCCAAGTAGGCCGGTTCACATCGAACAGCGTAAACGGGCGCCTCTCGGGCGCCCGTTTTCGTTTCAGACCACATTCATCTCCGCCAGCCGCTCCCCGGCCGACACCCGCCCGTACCCGAGCGGCGACAGGTCAAGGCTGCTGTAGCGCCCGCTCACGACCAGTTCGGCGAGGCCGCGCCCGACCGCCGGCGCCTGCTGCAGGCCATGGCCTGAGAAGCCGACCGCAACCAGCACGCCGCGGATTGCGGGCAGCGGGCCGACGATCGCGTTCTGATCGAACGTGTTGAAGTCGTAGTGGCCCGCCCAGGCGCGGCCGGGGCGGATCGCCTCGAATGCCGGCACCCGCGCCGCCAGCACCGGCCAGATCGTCTCCTCGAAGAACCTGTGATCGACCTCGAAATCGGCCGCCTCCGGATCCTGGTCCGCGGGTGGCGACGCGCCGCAGATGTAGAGCTCGCCCTCCGGCCGGACGTAAACGCCCGTCGGGTCGATGAGCAGGGGAAAGCCGGCAAGCTTCTCGCGGCAGGTGAAGGAAAAGACGAAACGTTTGCGCGCCGAGACGGGTAGATCGATCCCGAGCGGCCCGATCAGGCGGCGCGTGCCCGTACCGGCCGTGACGATCACCGTGCCGGCGCCGATGGCGGTCCCGTCGGCGAGGCGAACGCCGGTCACGCGCCCGCCGCTGAGGTCGAGCGCCGCGACCTCGCCGGCATGTGTGGCGACGCCGAGCGATTGCGCCTTCCGCCGCAGGCCCTGCATCAGCGCATAGCCGTCGAACCATCCCTCTCCGCTTCGTCCCCAGGCGCCGCCGGCGATCCCTTCCGTCACGATCCATGGAAACCGACTCCGGAGGCCCGGTCCGTCGAGGAGCACGATGTCGGCCCCCATGGAACGCTGGAGCGCGTGGTTCCGCGCCAGCGTCGCCGCGCCCGCCTCGGTCGCAAGGAAGAGGTAGCCGCCCTCCCGCAGTCCGATTTCGGGCCGCTCGCCATTGACCTCCAGCCGTTCGCCTATCGTGCGCAGGAATTCGATGCCGAAGAGCGAGATGGCGATGTTGACCGGCGTTGAGAATTGCTGGCGGATCGAGCCGGCGGAGAGGGCGGTCGCCGCGAAACGGAACGTCGGGTCTTTCTCGACGAGGAGCACGTCGCGGATGCCGGCGAGGGCGAGGTGGTAGGCGGCGGATGCCCCGTGCACCGCTCCGCCGACGATGACGACGTCGTAGCGCGACTTCATCGCGCCTCCGGTACGCCGCGGCCGACCAGAAACGCCACGGTGCGCCGATACCCGACGGCGTAGTGCGCGACGATCACGGCGAGGAATATCCAGGCCGCGGTTCTCAGCCCCGCATCGAAGAGAAGGAAGATGGCGACGCCGAACACGAACCATTCGAGCGCCAGCCGTAGCGCCGAGTGAATTGCGATGACCGGAGGTCCGCCATCGCCGGGAACGCGGAAGACACCCCAGAGCGCCGCGAGGACGAAGGGAATGCCGATGCCGAACAGGATGCGGAGCAGCCACGAATCGAAGGCCGTGAAGCCCCAGTAACCGGCGGCGATCAGCGCCAGAATTTCCAGAACGAAACGGAGCGCGAGGTTCAGCCCCTCGACGACGCCAATGCCGTGCATGTCAGGAGCCGATCGGAACCAGCGGGCGGTCGATCGCCTCGCGCAGTGCGAACTTCGACTCGATCCGCGCTACGCCGGGAAGATGGCCGAAGACGTTGGCGTGGATTCGCTCGAAGTCGGCGAGGTCCGAGGCAGCGACGCGGATGAGGTAGTCGCTCGACCCCGACATCAGGTGGCATGAGAGAACGTTCGGGCATTTCGCCAATGCCGCTTCGAAAGCCCTCAACGTATCGTCGTTCTGGCGCTCGAGGGTGATCTCGACGAACACGGTGATGCCGAGGCCGATCGCCGCCGGCGCGAGCATGGCGCGATAGCCGCGGATCACGCCCTCCGCTTCCAGCCGCTGCAGCCGCCGGGTGCAGGCGCTCGCCGACAGGCCGATGCGCGTCGACAGGTCGACCGTGGTCAACCGTGCATCCTTCGCCAGCGCGGTGACAATCCTGCGATCGAATGCGTCGAGTTGCACGAAATCACCGAAAGACAGCTATTACATGCACGAATATATATGGATGGCCACTGCCGGCAATCGAGAAATCACGGAAACACCGCGGCCGCCGCCCTATATTCCCCGTTAAAGCAGATTCTGGGGAGGATCCTCATGCTTGTCGGTGTTCCGAAGGAAATCAAAAGCGGCGAAGCGCGCGTTGGCCTGACGCCGGGCGCCGTCGGTGAATACGTGCTCCATGGCCATAAGGTCCTGATCGAGAGCGGCGCCGGCGCCGGCATCAACGCCGATGACGCGGTCTACCGCAAGGCAGGCGCGGAAATTGCCGCGAACGCGCAGGAAGTGTTCGCGCGCGCCGACATGATCGTGAAGGTGAAGGAGCCGCAGGCGGAGGAAATCCGCCGCCTTCGTCCCGGCCAGATTCTTTTCACCTACCTCCATCTTGCCGCCGATCCCGAACAGGCCCGCGGCCTGGTCGATTCCGGCGCAACGGCGGTCGCTTACGAAACGGTGACCGATGACCGCGGCGGGCTGCCGCTGCTCGCGCCGATGAGCGAGGTCGCCGGCCGGCTTTCCATCCAGGCTGCGGCCACGGCGTTGCAGCGCCCGAACGGCGGCCGCGGCGTGCTGCTCGGCGGAGTGCCGGGCGTCGCGCCGGGCAAGGTCGTGGTGATCGGCGGCGGCGTCGTCGGCGAGCATGCCGGCCGCATGGCGGTCGGGATCGGCGCCGAAGTGACGATCCTCGACAAATCGCTTCCGCGTCTTCGGCTCCTCGACGATCTTTTCGGCGGCCGCGTCGTCACCCGTTTCTCGACCCGCGAGGCGCTCGCCGAGGAGGTTTACTCCGCCGATGCGGTCATCGGTGCAGTGCTGGTTCCGGGCGCCACGGCGCCGCGTCTGGTTACCCGCGCCATGCTCGCCTCGATGAAGACCGGCTCCGTGCTGGTCGATGTCGCCATCGACCAGGGCGGCTGCTTCGAGACCTCGCGCCCGACCACCCATGCCGAGCCCACCTTCGTCGTCGACGGCATCGTGCATTATTGCGTCGCCAACATGCCGGGCGCCGTGCCGCTCACTTCGAGCCATGCGCTGAACCATGCCACGCTGCCCTTCGGCCTGGCGCTCGCCGATTTCGGCCTTGAAGCGATCGCGCGTGATCCGCATCTGCGCAACGGCCTCAACATCCACCGCGGCCGGGTTACGCATCGGGCCGTCGCCGACAGCCTCGGTGTCGCCTTTGCCGATCCGACTAACCTGATGGCCGCCTGACCCCGCCGGCCGTCCGGAAACAAAGGCCCGCCTCGGCGGGCCTTTTCTTTTGGCGCGGGTGCTTTAGGAAAGCGCGCCATGTCCCTGTTGTCGTCGGACACCGAACTCGCCGAGGCGATGGTTGCCGCCGCGATTGCCGCCGGCGCCGCGATCCTCGCGGCGCGTGCGCGCGGACTCACCGTCGAGTCGAAGGCCGACACTTCGCCGGTGACGGAGGCGGATCGGGCTGCCGAGGCGGTCATTCTCAGGCACCTCGCCGAAGCCGCACCCGGAATCCCGGTCGTTGCCGAGGAAGCCTGTGCCGTCGGCCGGCCGCCCTCGGTTGGCGCCGCCTTCTTTCTGGTCGATGCGCTCGACGGCACGCGCGAGTTCGTGCGGGGCGGCGACGACTTCACCGTCAACATCGCCCTCGTCCGTAACGAGACGCCGGCGATCGGCGTCGTCCTCGCGCCCGTCACCGGTGAAATCTATGTCGGCGTCGCGGGGTCCGGAGCATGGCGCGGCGTCGTCCGCGATGGCGTCGTCGTTCATCGCCGCGCGGTGACGGTCCGTTCGCCCGGCGACCGCATCGATGTCGTCGCCAGCCGTTCGCACCGCACACCGGAGACCGACGCCTACATCGCGCGCTATCGCGTCGGCGCCAACGTCGCTGCCGGCTCATCGCTGAAGTTCTGCACGGTTGCCGACGGGCGCGCCGACCTCTATCCGCGCATGGGCACGACGATGCAGTGGGATACCGCGGCGGGAGATGCTGTGCTGCGCGCCGCCGGCGGCCGCACGCTTACGCTCGACAACCGTCCGCTCCGTTACGGCCCGACCGCGCTGGCCGGGGCCGACAGTTACCGTAACCCCTGGTTTGTCGCCGTCGGCAAGCTGCAGCCGATCCTCGGCGGTTGAGGCGGCAAAGCCGTTCCAACAATCGGCCCGGCAACGCGAATTGGCCATGCCGCGGCGCCCAAAAAGCAGCGGTCCCGTGCTTGAGCCGGTGGGAGCCCGCGACTAGGGTCCGCCGCGTTCCCGGGTATTAGTCTCTGCCGATGTCTTCCGAACCGCTGCCCCATCTCCGCCGCCTCGAATCCGAGGCGATCTTCATCATGCGCGAGGTGGTCGCGACCTTCGAGCGGCCGGTAATGCTCTATTCGATCGGCAAGGACTCGTCGGTGATGCTGCACCTGGCGCGGAAGGCGTTCCACCCGGCGCCGCCGCCGTTCCCGTTCCTCCACATCGACACGACCTGGAAGTTCAGGGAAATGATCCGCTTCCGGGACGACGCGGCAAGGCGTTATCGGCTTGATCTCCGCGTCCACACCAACCGCGATGGCCTCGCGCGCGGCATCAACCCGTTCGACCACGGCCCGCTCTACACGCAGGTGATGAAGACCGAGGCCCTGAAGCAGGCGCTGGCAGCAGGCCGCTACGACGCCGCTTTCGGCGGCGCGCGCCGTGACGAAGAGAAGAGCCGCGCCAAGGAGCGCGTGTTCTCCTTCCGCTCGGCGAGCCAGGCATGGGATCCGAAGAACCAGCGCCCCGAGTTGTGGTCGCTCTACAACACGCGTGTCAGGCCCGGCGAGTCGATCCGCGTGTTTCCTCTCTCCAACTGGACCGAACTCGACATCTGGCAATACATCCTTGCCGAGGACATCCCGATCGTCCCGCTCTACTTCGCCGCCGAGCGGCCGGTGGTCGAGCGCGGCGGCCAGCTGATCATGGTCGACGACGAGCGCATGCGCCTGCTCCCCGGCGAAGTGCCGCAAAAACGCCGGATCAGGTTCCGCACCCTCGGCTGCTATCCGCTCACCGCCGCTGTCGAGTCCGACGCCGCAACGCTGCCCGAGATCGTCGCCGAGATGTTTGCGGCGCGGACCTCCGAGCGGGAAGGGCGCCTGATCGATCACGACGAGGCCGGCGCGATGGAGATGAAGAAGCGCGAGGGCTACTTCTGATGGCCCATCGCCTGGAGGGGATTGCCGGACTGAGCGCTTTCGTCGCCGCGCACGAAGGCAAGAGCCTGCTTCGTTTCCTCACCTGCGGCAGCGTCGACGACGGCAAGTCGACGCTGATCGGGCGGCTGCTCTACGACACCAAGCGGCTGTTCGAAGACCAGCTCGTCCGCCTGAAGTCCGACTCGGCAAAGTACGGCACCAATGGCAGCGGGATTGATTTCGCGCTTCTGGTCGATGGCCTCCAGGCCGAACGCGAACAGGGCATCACGATCGACGTCGCCTACCGCTATTTCGCCACCGACCGCCGCCGTTTCATCGTCGCCGATACGCCCGGCCACGAGCAGTACACGCGCAACATGGCGACCGGCGCCTCCACGGCGGACCTCGCCGTACTGCTTGTCGATGCCAGGCACGGCATCCTCCGGCAGACGCGTCGTCACGCCTACATCGTCTCGCTTCTCGGCATCCGGCATGTTGTCCTTGCCGTCAACAAGATCGACCTCGTCGGCTTCGATCAGGACCGGTTCCAGTCGATCGTTCGCGACTTCAACGAGTTTGCCGCTGCATTCCGGTTCGAGAGCGTGACCGCCATTCCGATGTCGGCCCGCGACGGCGACAACGTGATTGCGCGGAGCCCGCGGATGCCCTGGTACGCGGGGCCGGCGCTCCTCGACCACCTCGAGGAGATCGCCATCGACGGCAATGGCGAGGGCGCTGCCTTCCGGTTTCCGGTGCAGTGGGTCAACCGTCCGGATCTCACCTTTCGCGGCTATGCGGGGACGGTCGCCGGCGGTTCGGTGAAGGCGGGCGACGAGGTCGTGGTCGCGCGGACGGGCGAAACCGCCCGCATCGCCAGGATCGTCACCATGGACGGCGATCTGCCTGCGGCCGAGACCGGACAATCGGTGACGCTCACCCTCGACCGCGAGATCGACGCCAGCCGGGGCGATGTCCTGGCGCTTCCGGCGCGGCGCCCCGAGGTCTCCGACCAGGTCGCGGCGCACCTCATCTGGATGGGACAGGAGGAGTTGCTGCCGGGCCGCTCGTACCTGCTCAAGGCCGGGTCGCGGACCGTCGGCGCTGCAGTGACCGAACTGAAGCACCGCATCGAGATCGAGACCTTCGCGACGCTTGCGGCCAAGACGCTCGCCCTCAACGACATCGGTTTCTGCAATCTGTCGCTGTCGGAACCGATCGCCTTTGATCCCTACGATGAGAACCGCGCCACCGGTTCTTTCATCCTGATCGACCGTTTCACCAACGCCACGGTCGCCGCCGGAATGATCCGCTTCGGACTGCGCCGGGCCTCCAACATTCACTGGCAGGCGCTCGACGTGAACAAGGAGGCGCGTGCCGCCTCGCTCGGCCAGCGCCCGGCGATACTCTGGTTCACCGGCCTCTCCGGGGCGGGAAAGTCGACCATCGCCAATCTGGTCGAAAAGAAGCTCCACCTGATGGGTCGGCACACCTACCTGCTCGACGGCGACAACGTCCGCCACGGCCTCAACCGCGACCTCGGCTTCACGGACGCCGACCGCGTCGAGAACATCCGCCGCGTGGCGGAGACGGCGAAGCTGTTCGTCGACGCCGGACTGATCGTGCTCGTCTCTTTCATTTCGCCGTTTCGTTCCGAGCGCGAAATGGCCCGCGGGATCGTCAGGGAAGGCGAGTTCTTCGAGGTTTTCGTCGAGGCGCCGCTGGCGGTCGCCGAGGAACGCGATCCGAAGGGCCTCTACAAGAAGGCGCGTGCCGGCGAGATCAAGAATTTCACCGGGATTTCATCGCCTTACGAGGAGCCCTTGAATCCCGATGTGAGGCTCGACACGACCTCCGCCTCGGCCGAAATCCTCGCCGAGCGGGTGATCGAGCATCTTGTCCGGGCAGGCAAAATTCCGCGCTAGGCTGTGGTCAGCTGAGGACGTCAATGCGGATGCTCTTGACGTCGACGCCGGTGCCGTCACCGGGGATGCCCGGCTCGATCAGGATGTAGTCGCCGTTCGGGTCGGTGCGCTGCGTCGGCACGCGCCAGGTCAGGTTTATCGCCGCAAAATCCGGTGACAAATTCGAGCTTTGCCAAGGACTTAGCGCCACACCGCTCTGGTAGGCGAAGCGCATGCCGAGGGCGCCGTTTTCACTGGCCGAACGGGCGGTGATGGTGAGGCGGACATTGCGGCCGGCGAGCCGCCCGGCGAGTCCCGGTCCGATGAGAACCCGGACGCCGGCATCGGCGGCGGAGGATGAAACCCGAGCAAATCCGCCGGTCGTATCGCCTTCGAAACGGACCGGATTGCCCGACGCGGCCTGGAAAACCGTGGGATCGCGGCCGTCGAAAATCACGAAGGTCTCGAGCGCATCGGAGGGCGCCGGGGCCGGCGGAGGGGGCAGGTTGGCCCCCGGATTGGCGGCGATTGCCACCGGACTGCGCGCCGACGGCGCCGGATCGGCGACGGTTTGGCGGGGAACCGAACCCCGCGTCAACAGGATCGCCGCGAGCCCGACGAGAAGAAGGAGGAGGACGCCGATCGCGCCGAGGAGGAGCTTGATCCTTGCCGATTCGGACATCTCGCTCCACTTCGGCGGCCGGAAGCTGCGGGCCGAATGTGCCGCCGATGCAAATCCGCGCCGCACCGGCCCGGCGCCGGGCTCGACATCCTCGTCCTCGCCGGCATTGCCGCCGGCACTATCGTCCCGGTCATGGAAGGGGTAGGGCTCTTCCTCGCCGGCCGGGCCGTCCGCCTCGTAAGGCGGCAGGTCCTCCTCGTAGCCGGAATAGGTTTCCGCGCTCGCCTCGCCGCCGCGGCGATCGTCGTCGGCATCGTATTCGGGGTCGTCGGCGACCTGGCGCATCGAGCGCTCGATCGCGCTGCTCCGCGCCGACAGCGCCGCCTCGATCTCCTCGAGCGAAGCCTCATCGATATCCGGCGCAGCCGGCGGCGGTTCCCGCCGGCCGCGGTTGCCGTCGCGGTCCCGCTCGCTCCCCCGTGCCGGCGGTCGCGCGGGGATCGAGGATGCGTAGTCGGAGGCCTCGTCGTAGCCTTCGTACACCGAGGAACGGCTGCCGGCCGGGGGACGCGGCTTCCCGCTCCGTCCGCGCGGCGCCGGCCGCGTTTCCGCGAACGAGCGCTCGATGTCCCGCTCGATATCGGCGACCGCCGCGTCGAAATCGTCGATGCGCGACTGGATATCGCTTTCGCTGAGCGGCGGATCGTAGGTCCAGAGCTGGCGGATGACCGCCGTCCGCGCCTGCGCGTAGATTTCCCGGCGCGCCGAAATCGAGCGGAGGTTCCGGTCGAGGATCGACTGACGCAGAACGGAGTAGAGATCGCTCATCGCGGAGGCTGCCCGCAGCCGTGGCTCGAACCGCGCATCAGCCGATCAGCTCGCGCGTACCGAAAATGCGCGGATCGGGAGCTCCCACCGCCGCCTTGTCCTTGCCCGGATAGTCGAACGCGGAGAGGACATGCCGGATGATCGCCAGCCGCGCCCGTCGCTTGTCGTTGGCGAGCGCGATCGACCACGGCGCCTGCGCGGTGTCGGTGGCGGCGAGCATCTTGTCGCGGGCCTTGGTATAATCGTCCCACTTGCCCAGGGCCGCATAGTCGATCGGCGAGAGCTTCCAGATCTTCAAAGGATTGTGCCGGCGTTCGTGGAACCGTTTGAGCTGCATCTCGCGGCCGATTTCCAGCCAGAACTTGAACAGCACGACGTCCTGGTCGACCAGCATTTTCTCGAACTGCGGCGCGGCCTGCAAGAACGTGTCGCGTTCGTCCCTGGTGCAGAATCCCATCACCGCCTCGACCCCGGCGCGGTTGTACCAGGAGCGGTCGAAGAGGATGATTTCGCCGGCCGTGGGAAGCCGCGCGACATAGCGCTGGAAGTACCACTGCCCGGCCTCGGCCTCGGTCGGCTTCGGCAGAGCCACGGCATGCGCGGCGCGCGGATTGAGGTAGTTGGTGAAGACGAAGATCGCGCCGCCTTTGCCGGCCGCATCGCGTCCCTCGAAGACCAGAACGACCTTCTTCCTCCGGTCGAGGACATGGCGCTGCAGCTTGACCAGCTCGATCTGCAGCTGTTTCAGCTGGCGCTCGTAGGCGTCCTCGTCCATGTGGTCGTCGTAGGGATAGCCGCCCGAACGGAAGGCGCGCTCCTCCACCCATTCCGGCAATTCGGGGTCATCCAGATCGAAACGGCCGTTGCGGGTGCGGATCGGCGGCGCGTCGACGCTCGGCGCGATCGAAGCCGGCAGGTCTTCCGCGCCCTTCTTCCTGTCCGGCTTCGCCTTCTTGTGCTTGCGGCCCTTGGCCATGCCGGCAACTCCCGAAACGCGCGTCCCTGCGACCGATTTGGCGCGAGCAACCGTCAGAGCTTATATCCCGTCATATCGCACGGTTACACTGCCGGCGATTCGGACAGATCGATGGCCGCGGGCGAGGCTGACGGAACGGAGAACGGATGGCCGCGATCAAGGCCGAGAGCAGCCCCCGGAAGCCCGCCGCGACAACGGAAATCCTCGGCCGCCGCCTGAACGAGGCGCGCTGGCCGATTCTGGCGGCGGCGGTCGTGGCGATTGCCCTCTATGCCGCCGCCGGCGTCCCGCCGCTCGCCGCGCTCGCCGCTTTTGCCGCGATCGCCGCCGCCGCGCTGCTGCCGCGGCGAATGGCCGCCGAGCCGCTCACTGTTGCCGATGGTCCGCTGATCGCGCCGGCCGACCCGGCCGTCGGGCGATTTGCCGAGGCCCTTCCCGACCCGGTCTTCATTCTCGACCGGCGCGGCATCGTCCGCTACGCCAATGCCCAGGCGCTCGCCGCCTTTCCGGTCCGCCAGGGCGATCCGCTGACCTTCCGGCTGCGGGCGCCCGATCTCGTCGCCGCCTTCGACCGCGTCGCCAAGGGCGGCCCCGCCGAACGGGTCGAGTTCAGCGAGCGGGTGCCGACCGAGCGCTGGTTCGCGGCGTGGTTCTCGCCGATCCGCGGAACCCGCGTCAGCGATGATCTCATCATCCTCATCATCGAGGATCTGACCGAGCGGCGGCGGGTCGAGAAGATCCGCGTCGATTTCGTCGCCAATGCCAGCCACGAGCTGCGCACGCCGCTCGCCTCGCTCGCCGGCTTCATCGAGACGCTGCTCGGCCCGGCGCGCGACGATCCTGCGGCGCGGGCCCGCTTCCTCAAGATCATGCATGAACAGGCGACGCGGATGAGCCGCCTGGTCGACGACCTCCTGTCGCTGAGCCGCATCGAGATGAAGGCGCATGTGCGCCCGTCCGCCGAGGCCGACCTCGGCGCCATAGTGCGGCACCTCATCGACGCGCTCGAACCGCTGGCGCGCGAAATGGACGTGACCCTCGAAGCCGACATCCCGGAAACGCCGGTCGTGGTCACCGGTGACCGCGACGATCTCATCCAGGTCTTCGAGAACCTGATCGAGAATGCCTGCAAATACGGGCGCTCGGGCAAGCGCGTGATCGTCACCGTCAGCCCGCAGCGGGAGGATGCCGGCGCCACGGTCAGCGTCCGCGATTTCGGCCCCGGCATCGCGCAGGATCACATTCCGCGACTGACCGAGCGATTCTACCGCGTCGAGGCGGACAGCAGCCGCCAGCACCGCGGAACCGGGCTCGGCCTGGCCATCGCCAAGCACACGCTCAACCGCCACCAGGCCCGCCTCCTCATCGAAAGCAAACCCGGGGAGGGCGCTAACTTCTCCGTCATCTTTCCACAGGGACTGACTGCGCCGAGGTCCGCCGAGGTTTCGGAATATCGTTGAGAAACAACGAGATAGCCTGTCGTAAAACTGTCGCCTGGCTGTCATAGGAACATCAAGCGCCGTCCCTAGTTTCCGCTCGCACGACGGGCGCAAGCGCGCCCGATGAACCGCTGCACTTTCAGGGAGACATCCGTTGAAACCTCTCCACTTCGCTCTTGCGGCCGGCTTCGCTGCCGCGCTTTCCACAGGCGCGCTTGCTGCCGATATCTCCGGCGCCGGCGCGACCTTCCCCTACCCGATCTACGCCAAGTGGGCCGATGCCTATAAGGCCAAGACCGGCGTCGGCCTCAACTACCAGTCGATCGGTTCCGGCGGCGGCATCAAGCAGATTGAAGCCAAGACCGTCACCTTCGGCGCGACCGACGCGCCGCTGAAGGCCGAAGAGCTCGACAAGTTCGGCCTCATCCAGTTCCCGACCGTCATGGGCGGCATCGTCCCGGTCGTTAACATCGACGGCGTCAAGCCGGGCGACCTCGTCCTCGACGGCAAGACGCTGGCCGACATCTTCCAGGGCAAGATCACGTCCTGGGACGACCCGGCGATCAAGAAGCTGAACCCGGATGCGAAACTGCCCGCCTCGGCGATCGCCGTCGTCCACCGTTCCGACGGGTCGGGCACTTCGTTCAACTTCACCTACTACCTGTCGGACGTCTCGCCCGACTGGAAGGCCGCCGTCGGTGCCGCTTCCGCGGTCGAATGGCCGGTCGGCGTCGGCGCCAAGGGCAACGAAGGCGTGGCGGCCAACGTCCAGCAGTCGAAGAACTCGATCGGCTACGTCGAGTACGCCTACGCCAAGCAGAACAACATGACGTACGTCGACATGATCAACAAGGACGGCAAGCGGGTCGAGCCGACCTCCGCCGCCTTCGCCGCGGCCGCCGTCAACGCCAACTGGAAGGGCACGCCCGGCTACGGCGTGATCCTCGCCAACCAGGCCGGCCCGGACGTGTGGCCGATGACCGCCGCAACCTTCATCCTCGTCTACAAGAAGCCGGCCGACCCGGCCGCGACCGCCGAGGCGCTCAAGTTCTTCAACTGGGCCTACGCGGAAGGCGACGATATGGCGAGCCAGCTCGCCTACATCCCGATGCCCGACCCCGTCGTCAAGGACATCCAGGCGCTCTGGGCTTCCGAGGTCGTCGGCCCGGACGGCAAGACGCTGGCTCCGGGTACCTGAGCCGCGAATCGCGCTGCGCCGCCCATTCCGCGATGCCGGGCGGCGCAGCACCGGTTCCTTCCGTCCCGCCGCGGCCTTTCCATTTGCCCGGCTTAGTCTAGAAATCGCCCGGAGAGTCGGCATGACCGAGGCGGCGTTGCAGAGCACCAGCGTGAGGGCGATGGATGCCGGCCGGGCCGGGGCGCTCCGGCGCTTCGCGCTCGGCGATTCGATCTTCCGCGGCGCGACCTACGGGGCGGCGCTGGCCGTCCTGCTCCTGCTCGGGGGTGTCATTGTCGCCCTGGTCATCGGCGCGCTTCCCGCGTTGCAGACCTTCGGCCTCGACTTCCTCACCACC
>DASRGK010000085.1:0-8473 GCA_035651055.1 Bauldia sp. | reverse complement strand
GATGGCCGGGCAGGCCAAAAACCTGCATGGGGTTCTCCTTGATTCTCGAGCTTCGACAACCCGAGCTTCGGAGAACCCCATTCTTCACTCAACCCGTCTCACATCTGTCTGAGCCAGCACAGGCGCGCATAATCACGGCGTTCCACGCCGCGGCGCCGCGTGACCCGCCTTGTCAGGCATCTCGCCGGCCTTGCCCAAAAGGAAAGGGCGACGCCGCGGCGCCGCCCTCGGTCCAAGGCCTTTGTCGGAAGAGCTAGTCTTCCTTCACGACGTGCCAGACGCCGCCGACCATGTCGCCGTTGACGTCGCCGGGCTTCTGGTCCTTGACGAAGTAGTAGAGCGGCCAGCCGTTATAGGCCCACATCTTCTTCATCGCGCCGTCCTTGTCCTTGACGTCGACGATGGTCCACTCGCCTTCGGCCTTGGCGTCGGCAGGGGCGAGGAACGGCGGCCACGCCGCAATGCACTTGTCCGTGCAGGCGGACATGGCGGCGCCCTTGGTGTCCTTGTCGAAGGTGTAGAGCGTCATGCCTTTCATATCGACGAGGACCTTGCCGAGGCTGGTCTCCATCGTCTTGGCCGGCTCATCCGCAAAGGCGGCGGCGGTGAGGGTCATGAGCGCGGCAATGGCGAAGGCAAAGCGTTTCATCCGTAGTCTCCCTGATTTGTCGGTCGGATCCGTCGCAAGGGACGGCATTCCGCAAGGAGAACGCGCCGGGGCGGAGATTTATTCGCCCCGTGCCCACAAAATTCGGAAGGATGCCGCGCCTTGATGGGCGCCCGAGCCTGTGCCATCACCGCCGAAATCGCACGGGAACGGGGAAATGGCGGATTCGGTCGGGCTGATGGTCGGGAAGCGCGGCCTCGTCATGGGGGTTGCGAACAACCGCTCGATCGCCTGGGGCATCGCACGGGCGGTGCGCGAGCAAGGCGCAACCCTTGCTTTCACCTATCAGGGAGACGCGTTGAAGAAGCGGGTCGAGCCGCTGGCGGAGAGCCTCGGCGGCCACGTTGTCGGACATTGCGACGTCACCGACGCCGCCACGATCGACCGGGTCTTCGCCGAGACGGAACGGGTGCTGGGCGGTCTCGATTTCCTGGTCCATGCGATTGCCTTTTCCGACAAGGACCAGCTCGACGGGCGCTACATCGACACCACGCAAGACAACTTCCTGAAGACGATGCTCATCTCGACCTATTCGCTGACCGCGATCGCCCAGCGCGCCGAGAAGCTGATGACTGCGGGCGGCTCGATCCTGACGCTCACCTATTACGGTGCGGAGAAGGTCATGCCGCATTACAACGTCATGGGCGTCGCCAAGGCCGCACTCGAAGCCAGCGTGCGCTACCTCGCGGTCGATCTCGGCGGCAAGAACATCCGCGTCAACGCGATTTCCGCAGGGCCGATCAAGACGCTCGCCGCTTCCGGCATCGGCGACTTCCGCTACATCCTCAAGTGGAACGAGCTGAACGCGCCGCTGAAGCGGACGGTGACGATCGAGGAAGTCGGCGACACCGGCCTCTACCTGCTCTCCGATCTGTCGCGCGCCGTCACCGGCGAAGTCCACCACGTCGACAGCGGCTACCACGTTGTCGGGATGAAGGCCGTCGACGCGCCCGACATTTCGACCGTCAAGGACTGAGCCGGCGGTTCGCCCGCGTTCCCGCCATGAGCGTTCCGACGATCGTCTTCATCCGCCACGGCGAGACCGACTGGAACGTCGAGGAGCGGCTGCAGGGTCAGCGCGATATCCCGCTCAACGACAGAGGCAGACTCCAGGCCAGGCGGAACGGCGAAACGGTGCTGGCCGAGCTGCCGGAGGCAATCGGCTACGATTTTGTCGCCAGTCCGCTGACCCGGTCGCGGGACACCATGGAGATCGTGCGGACGGCTATGGGGCTCGACCCGAAGGCCTACCGGCTCGACGATCGCCTGCGCGAGCTGACTTTCGGCGAGTGGGAGGGGTTCACGCTCGCCGAGCTGAGCGCGCGCTACGCCGATGCGGTGAGCGCCCGGCAGAAGGACAAGTGGGGCTACCTGCCGCCGGGTGGCGAGAGCTACCGCCTGCTCTCCGAGCGAGTCGCCGGCTGGCTTGCCGAACTGCGCGCGCCGACTTTCGCGGTCGCGCATGGCGGCGTCGGCCGGGTGCTCTGCGGCCTCCTGCTTGGACGCCCGCCCGAAGCGGTGGTCAGCATGGAATTCCCGCAGGACCGCGTTCTCCTGATCGAGAACGGCACCGGCACCTGGCTTTAGCCGGCGGCGAGGGGTGGCGGCCCCGGGGAGGGCCGTCACCGTTGCGCTCGGCCGGACTAGTCGGACAGCGGGATCACCTGCGTGGCAATCGCACCGCCGCGGCCGCCGACATACTTGACCGCGACACGCTCGCCGACGTGGAAGCTGCTGTTGGCGGCGCCCAGGCAGCCGTCATTGTAGAGGTCGGTCATGTTGGCGCGCATGCGGTCATCGTAGCAGACAGCGGCATTCCGGCCGGTCTGGCCGACTTCGAAGGTGCGGATCTTCCCGCCGGACAGGGTGATGGTCCCCGGTCCGACGTGGGAGATGACGCCGCTTTCGGTGGCGGCGAAGGCACTGCCGGTGCCGAGGATCAATCCGAGGGCGGCAACGGCTGGCAAGAACTTGCGCATGGGATCACTCCGTTGGTTGCTCTGGTTTCGTCGTCGTCGCCCGAGCGCCCTTTTGATCGGGCCTCACAACAGAGCTAGGCAGCAATCCGGAGCCATCAATACTTGACGGAGTACAACAAACTGTGAGGCAGATCCGAGATATATAGATAAGATAGAAGTATTGTAGGCGATATGTCGCAGACGGTTGAGTATATTTGTCGCGGGGCACGGTCTTGAAATCGGGAAGGCGGCGCGAGGCCGCCTTCCCGACGCCATGCGTGCCTAGTTCGCGGGGACCATGGCGATCGCCGTCGCGACCGGCTTCTTGTTCACGATGTCGTAGGTGACCTTGACCTTCTCGCCGACCTTGAAGTCGTCGACGCTCACGGCCTTGTCGAGCCAGAACACTTTCACCTTGCCGGTCTTGAGCGTGATCGTGGGTGCCTTGGTGTCGATCTTGTCGATCACGCCGGTTTCGGTATGCGTCGCGGCAAGCGCGACGGAGGCGGAGAGCGCTACCGCAAGCGCAGCGGCCGGGAATGCAATTCGCATGATGGTTCCTCTTGTCGTTGGTCGCTCTGCGGCGCCCACGAGGTGCGACGCAGATGCGCGGTCGAGGTAGCATCACCTCGCCAGTAATCAATTCGCGAAAACTTAATCTTCGCCAGCGCAATTTTTGCCACGATTGCGACTTGGCAAGGTCAAATATGGCGATAGTCTGTAAAAGGCCCGGATTGTAACCGGCTGTTACAGTATAGTGCGACAGTCGACCGCGGCGTGCGCGAATGTCGCAGGGCCGGCGCACGCCGTTCAGGGCGCCGTTTGACGGGGACAGGGGGCTTGCCTAGAACCGCGCGGCAAAGCCGGGCGCCCCATGTCGCACAATACCTTCGGGCATCTCTTCCGCGTCACCACCTGGGGCGAAAGCCACGGGCCGGCGATCGGCTGCGTCGTCGACGGCTGCCCGCCGCGCATTCCGATCTCCGAAGCCGAGATCCAGGCCTATCTCGACAAGCGCCGGCCGGGACAGTCCCGCTTCGTCACCCAGCGGCGCGAGCCCGACGCGGTACGCATCCTTTCCGGGGTGTTCACCGACGAGGCAACCGGGCAGTTGCTGACGACCGGCACGCCGATAGCCCTCGAGATCGAGAACGTCGACGCGCGGTCGAAGGATTATGCCGAGATCAGGGACAAGTACCGCCCCGGCCACGCCGACTTCACCTACGAGTCGAAATACGGCATTCGCGACTATCGCGGCTCCGGCCGCGCCTCGGCGCGGGAGACCGCAAGCCGGGTCGCCGCGGGCGCGATCGCGCGGAAGGTAGTGCCCGGCGTGAAGGTGCGCGGGGCGCTGGTTCAGATCGGCCGGCAGGCGATCGACCGCAGCCGCTGGGACTGGGAGGAGGTCGACCGCAACCCGTTCTTCTGTCCCGACGCCGAGACGGCGAAGGCGTGGGAAGCGTATCTCGACTCGGTCCGCAAGGCCGGCTCGTCGATCGGCGCGATCGTCGAGGTGGTCGCGGATGGCGTTCCCGCCGGCCTGGGCGCGCCGATCTACGGCAAGCTCGACCAGGATATCGCGTCGGCGATGATGTCGATCAACGCCGTGAAGGGCGTCGAGATCGGGGCCGGCTTCGGCGCCGCGGCGCTCTCCGGCGAGGAGAACGCCGACGAGATGCGATCTGGCGACGACGGCCGCCCGCGGTTCCTGTCGAATCATGCCGGCGGCATCCTCGGCGGCATTTCGACGGGCCAGCAGATCGTCGTGCGCTTCGCGGTGAAGCCGACCTCCTCGATCCTCAATCCGCGCCGCACGATCGACCGGACCGGCGGCGAGGTCGACGTGACGACCAAGGGACGCCACGACCCCTGCGTCGGGATACGCGCGGTTCCGATCGGAGAGGCGATGCTCGCCATCGTGCTTGCCGACCATTATCTGAGGCACCGCGGCCAGGTCGGCTGAACAGGGCGGACGAACAAGAAGAATGAGCAGCCAGAGCGAACGCGTCGCGGAGGCGGTCCGCGCATTCAAGGCGGGCGCGATTGTCGTGGTCACCGACGACGACGACCGCGAGAACGAGGGCGACCTTATTCTGGCGGCGAGCATGGCGAGGCCCGAGCAGCTCGCCTTCATCATCCGCCACACCAGCGGCATCGTCTGCGCGCCGATGCCGCGCGAGGAAGCCCGCCGCCTGCGCCTCGACCCGATGGTGGCGGACAACGATTCGCCGCATGGCACCGCGTTCACCGTCTCGGTCGACTTCCGCCACGGCACCACCACCGGCATCTCGGCCGAGGAGAGGACGAACACGATTCGGGCCCTCGCCAATCCCAATGCCGGCGCATCGGATTTCGTCCGGCCCGGTCATGTCTTTCCGCTGATCGCGCGCGAGGGCGGAGTGCTCATGCGCTCCGGCCACACCGAAGCGGCGGTCGACCTTTGCCGCCTGGCCGGCCTGCCGCCCGTCGGCGTGCTGGCCGAGCTGGTCAACGATGACGGCACGGTGATGCGCGGCGCGGAGGTCGCCGCCTTTGCCGCGAGGCACGGGCTGGTCCAGCTCTCCGTCGCCGACCTCATCGCCGAGCGGCAGCGGAGCGAGAAGCTCGTCCATCGCGTCGCCGAGTCGGAGATTGCCACCGTCGGCGGCAGGGCGCGCGCGCTTGCCTACCGCACCGAATGGGACCCGATCGAACATCTGGCGCTGGTCTTCGGCGATATCGGCGACGGCAGGTCGGTTCCGGTCCGCCTGCACCGCGAGGACGTGGTCGGCGATGTGTTCACCGCCGAAAGCGGCCTCGATCGTGCGATCGAGCGGATCGCAGCCGGCGGACGCGGAGTGGTGGTCTATCTCCGCGAGGGCGCCGTTGGCGTGAGCAACGCCGGCATGCGCCCGCGCGCGGGGCTGGTGCCGGCGCATGAAGCGCATGGTTCGGCCGCGGCGCGCGCGGCGGAATGGCGCGAGATCGGGCTCGGCGCGCAGATCCTCCGCGATCTCGGCGTCGTCTCGATTCGGTTGATGGCGACGCGCGAGCGCCGCTACGTCGGCCTCGCCGGCTTCGGCATTGTCATCGAAGGCACGGAGCTGATCGAGGTCTAGCGCCGGAAGGCGGCAACCGCCTCGACCTCGGCCGAAAACAGGAACTGGTCGACCGGCAGCACTGTGGTGAGGCGGTAGCCGCCGTCGACGAGGATGCGCGCGTCGCGCGCGAGCGTCGCCGGATTGCACGACACCGCAACGATTGTTGCGACGCTTGAGCGCGCCAGCGCCTCGCTCTGTGACTTGGCGCCGCCGGACGGCGGGTCGAAAACGACCGCATCGAAGGCGTCGAGCTCGGGCGGCGACAGCGGGTTGAGGAACAAGTCGCGCTTTCGCGTCGTGACCGGCTTGATGCCGCGGC
The DNA here is from genome assembly GCA_035651055.1 of Bauldia sp. Taxonomy (GTDB): domain Bacteria; phylum Pseudomonadota; class Alphaproteobacteria; order Rhizobiales; family Kaistiaceae; genus JAFKKF01. The sequence continues at coordinate 2,449 of DASRGK010000085.1, read as the reverse complement.
TGAAGCGCGTGGCTTCGGCAAGCGCGGCAAGCAGCGCCGCATCGCCTTCGACCGCGGTGACCCTGGCATGGGCCGCCAGCCGCAGGCTGAACGTTCCGATGCCGGCGAAAAGGTCGGCGACGCTTCCGGCCTCGCCGACATGGGCAAGCACCGCCGCGGCCATGGCGTTCTCCGCCGGGCCGGCGGCCTGAACGAAGCCGCCGGGCACCGGAAAGAGCGTGGCGTTGCCGGCTTTCAGCTCGGGGCGGCGGGCGACGAGAATGTCGCTGCCGTCGACGGTGAGGCGCGCGATCTCGGCGTCGCCGGCGAAGCGGGCGAGGGCTTCCAGCGTCGCGCGGTTTGGCTTCGCGGCGTCCGCAATTGCGATGTCGAGGCCGTTGTCCGCGGCCAGCACCGTCACCCGCGCCGGCTTGCCGGGGCGAAGGACGAGGCGGGCGAGCTGGCGGAGCATGTGGAGTTTGCCGACGATTGCCGGTACGAGCACCGCGCACTCGGTGAGCGAGACGATGTCGTGCGTGCCGCGGCGATGGTAGCCGAGAAGGACTTCGCGGCCGGTGTTGAGCGCCGAGAAGACCGCGCGCCGGCGCGAGCCGGGGGCGATCGGAACGATCGCTTCCACCGGCGGGTCGAGGCCGCGCTGGCGGAAGGCGCTGACGACGAGGCCGCGTTTCCAGGCGAGGTACGCGGAGGGCGACATGTGCTCCAGCGCGCAAGTGCCGCACTCCCCGAAATGCCGGCAGAGCGGCCGCACCCGGTCGGGGCTGGCCGCGAGGATCTCGAGGACGCGCCCGCGATTGCCCTGGCGGTCGATCGCGACCTTTTCGCCGGGCAGCGTTAACGGCACGTAGATCGGGCCGTCGCTGCCCTCGGCGATGCCGTCGCCCGAATGACCGAGGCCGGTGATGGTCACCGTCTCAGTCACGGCGCGCGCCGATCAGGAACTCGCGATTGCCGTCGCCTCCGGCGATCGGCGAATCGGTGATGCCGTCGACGCGCCAGCCGGATTGACCGAGCCAGCCGGCGATTGCAGCGGCCGACGATCGGGCGGCTGCAGGATCGCGGACGATGCCGCCCTTGCCGATACGGTCCGGGCCTACTTCGAACTGGGGCTTGACCAGGGCGACCAGCCAAGCGTCGGCAGCCGCCAGACCGAGCGCGGCGGGGAGGGCGAGCTTCAGCGGGATGAAACTGACATCGGCGACGATCGCCTCGACCGGCTGCGGAACGTCGACGGCGGTGAGGTCGCGGGCGTTGCGGCCTTCCAGCGACACGACGCGCGGATCGGCGGCGAGCTTCGGGTGGAGCTGGCCGTGGCCGACATCGACGGCGAAGACCTTCGCCGCCCCGCGGGCGAGCAGGACCTCGGTGAAGCCGCCGGTCGAGGCTCCGATGTCGAGCGCGACCCGTCCGGCGGGGTCATAGCGGAACGTGTCGAGGGCATGCGCGAGCTTCCAGCCGGCGCGCGAGACCTGCTGCAGGGCGGGGTCGTCGACGGCAACGGCAGCGGACCGCCCTACCGCCGCGGCGGGGCGTTTCTCCGTCACGCCGTCGACCGTGACATGGCCGCGCCGGATCGCATCGCGGGCCCGCGAACGGCTTGGTGCGAGCCCGCGCTCGACCAGCGCCAGATCGAGCCGTTGCCGGGTTTCAGCCGAAGCAGCCAATGAAGGAGGCGGCGAGCGCGTCGAAGAAGACGCCGGTGCCGTATTTTGCCCAGAGCAGCGCGCCGCCTGCCCCGATGACGAGGAGCGTGGCCGGGATGGCGATCTTGGGCGCAAGGGTCATGGCGGCGAAAATATCAGTCTGCGCGCCAGGAAACCAACGGTGGAAGTTCGCTCAAGCGTCGGCTACCATGAGGAGTAGCGACAGGAATTGAACGCAATGGATGCGGGAGGGGTCCTTGGCCAGGCTGCCCAATCCGGTGATCGTCGTTCCCGGCATCATTGCGACTTATCTCCGCGATCAGTATCCGATCCCTTCAGAGCTCATCTGGACGCTGATGAGCAAGAACTACGAGCGCGCCGCCCTCCATCCCGACGATCTCGCTGCGAGCGTCGCCAATCAGGCAGCGACCTATGAGGCGATCCAGCCCGCGCGCGTGGTCCCAGACCAGCTCTACGAAATCGCCTATAGCGAACTGATCAACGAGCTCCGCCACAATCTCAGTCTTACCAGCGATCGGCCGGTGCCGGTCTATCCGTTCGGCTACGACTGGCGACAGCCGCTGGAAGTCGTGCAGGCCGAGCTGGCGGCCTTCGTTCGGGAGGTAGCCCGGCGCACCTCGCTGCTGCGCCACTACCATCAGGATGGCTACGCGGCCGACTCCCAGGTGAACCTCATCGGCCATTCGATGGGCGGCCTGGTGATCGCGGGATACCTGTCGCAGTTCGGGGACGAGAAGCGAGTCCAGAAAGTGGTGACGCTGGCGACTCCGTTCCAGGGCTCGTTC
>DASRGK010000084.1:0-14651 GCA_035651055.1 Bauldia sp. | reverse complement strand
GCAGACAGGTCACATGCAGGAGAATGTCGGGTCCGCCATTATCGGGAATGACGAAGCCATAACCTTTGGATGCGTCGAACCATTTGATGATCCCGGCGATCTCTACAAGATCGACAGGAGCCTCCTCGCCCGGCTCGGTGCCGGGAGAAAGGTCAGGAGTGACCTTCGCCCCCATTGTGCGATGTGCCCCTAACTCAATGCCGCACGACTCGACGTGGCCACACGTCGAATCCCTTAAGAAAGCATAGCATCGGAGGACCGGCAGGCCAGCGCAAAACGCCTCGGCCGCACGTCGTGTGCATAGTGTGTGAGTTTCGTCACACTTCGATGTCCGTTGTCTTTCCGACGCGCTTGCCTATGCTCCGGCTCGCCTCGCGACGCACAAGAAAAGACAAGGCAGGAAGCCAATGAAATATCTGCACACGATGGTCCGCGTCACGGACATCGACAAGTCGCTCGCCTTCTATCGCGACGTGCTCGGCCTCAAGGAGATTCGCCGCAGCGTCAACGAGAAGGGACGCTACACGCTGATCTTCCTCGCACCGCCGGGCCAGGAAGAGACGCCGATCGAACTGACCTTCAACTGGGATCCGGAGGTCTATACCGGCGGGCGCAATTTCGGACACCTCGCCTACGAGGTCGATGATATTTACGCATTCTGCGAGAAGGCGATGAAGGCCAGAGTAACCATTAACCGGCCGCCGCGCGACGGCCGCATGGCATTCATCCGCTCGCCCGACAACATCTCCATCGAGATTCTGCAGAAGGGCAATGCGCTCCCGGTGAAGGAGCCCTGGGCGTCGATGCCGAACACCGGAAGCTGGTAGTTCCGCGCCCTTGTTTAGCCGTGCCGCCGCACCTATAAGGCGGCGGCCCGCGCCCTTCGTCTATCGGTTAGGACGGCAGCCTTTCACGTTGCAAAGACGGGTTCGATTCCCGTAGGGCGCGCCAGCTATTCCCAATCCGTTCAGTCGCCCACGACCTCGGCCGCATCGGTGAGGCGCATGGCGGGCTGCCGGCGGCCCTGCCAGGTATCGACCGAAAGAGGGCCGGCGACGTGGATGAGGCGGCCGCGGGCCGCAAGCACGGCCTGGCCCAGCGGCGTGTCGGCGGCGCGGAAGGCCATCGCCCGCAAGGTGGCGCCGTCCGCCGCGGCGAGCGCGAGCCGCAAATGGCCGTTTCCCACGGTTTCGGCATAGGCGACGCGATGGGCCGGGAGCACAAAAACCGGCTCGGGATGGCCGGCGCCGAACGGTCCCGCGCGCTCGACGAGGTCGAGCAGCTCGATGGTCGCGCCCCGTGCGGACAGCGCCGCATCGATCAGGAAACCCTCCGACTCGCGGCTGGCATGCACCGGCGCGCTGAGACTGGCTTCGAGAAATGCACGAAAGTCGGCGAGCCGCGACTTCTCGACGGTGATGCCGGCGGCCATCGCATGACCGCCGCCCTTCTCGAGGATTCCCGCCGCTACGGCCTGGCGGACGGCGTGACCGATATCGACACCGGCAATGGAACGGGCCGAGCCCATGCCGATGCCGTTCGGCTGAAAGGCAACGGCGATAGCGGGCCGGCCAAATCGATCCTTCAGTCGCGATGCGATGAGTCCGACCACGCCGGGATGCCAGCGCGTGCTGCCGGTGACGACCGCCGAGGGCCCCGGCCCCTCGCCGATTTCGGCCGCCGCCTCGGCCATCGCTTCTTCCAGCATCACCGTCTCGATCGCCTGGCGCTCCTGATTGAGCCGGTCGAGCTCGGCGGCGAGCGCTTCGCAGACGGCGGCATCGTCGCTGACCAGAAGCCGCGCGCCGAGGGCGGCATCGCCGATCCGCCCGCCGGCGTTGATGCGGGGGCCGAGGGCGAAGCCGAGATGGTAGGTGGTAAGCGGCCCGCCGAGGCGGCTCGCGTCGGAGAGGGCGGCGATGCCCCGGTTGCGGCGTCCGGCCAACGCGATCAGGCCCTTGGCAACGAAGGCGCGGTTGAGGCCGCGGAGCGGGACCACATCGCAGACGGTGCCAAGCGCGACAAGGTCGAGGGCCGCGAGGAGGTCGGGCTCCTCGCGCGGCGGCGCGTACCAGCCGCGGCGGCGGAGCGTCCGATTGACCGCGACGGTCGCGAGAAACGTGATGCCGACCGCGGCGAGATAGCCGAGGCCGGACAGGTCGTCCTGCCGGTTCGGGTTGACCACCGCGACAGCGGGCGGCAGGTCGACGCCAAGCTGGTGGTGGTCGAGGACGACGATGTCGAGGCCGAAGCCCCTCCCCGCCTCCAGCGCCGCCGGGCTCGAAGAGCCGCAGTCGACGGCGATGACCAGCGTGATGCCCGAGGCAGCAAGCTTCTGCAGCGCATCGACATTCGGCCCGTAGCCCTCGAACAGGCGGTCGGGGATGTAGATGACCGGGTCGAGCCCCTGATGGCGGAGGAATCGCGTCATCACGGCCGAAGAGGTGGCGCCGTCGACATCGTAATCGCCGAAGATCGCGACCTTCTCGCCGCGCATCACGGCATCAGCGACGCGCTCGGCGGCCACGTCCATGTCGGCCAGGGTCGACGGGTCCGGCATCAGTGCACGAAGCGTCGGATCGAGGAATCGCTCGGCCTCATCGGGAGAAATGCCGCGGCCGGCGAGAACCCGCGCCACGATATCGGGCATGTCGTTCCGCTGCGCGATGGTCAGCGCCGCCAGCCGTCCGGCGGCATCGAGCCGCTCCACCCAGCGCCGACCGGTCAGCGACCGTTCCACACCGAGGAAGGCGGGCGGGCGGCCGCCGGGATGGTTCGGGTCCAAGGGAATCGACATCGCGAGACTCACGGCCCTGTCATAGCCCAGTTGGAGGTGCGGCGGCGTTTCGGCGGGGGTTTTCACCCGCTATCCCGCGGTTGCCGGATGACGCGACCCCGGCCTAATGTTCCGGCCAAGGAGCGACAATGCTGCTCGGGCGACGCGAATTCCTGACTTTCATTGGCGCAACGCTGGCCGTCGGACCAGCAATCGCGGCGCCCGGAGAGCCGTTCCGCATCGGCGCGCGAAGCGGAGGGACGGGAATCTCCATCGCCGGCGTGCTCGCGGGATCGGACCCGGGGCGCCATGCCGCCGCGATCCGCGACCTGCGCCGGGCTACCGGCTACTGGCGGCGGCTCCGCTATTCCTCAACCGATCCGCGGAAAGCCGCCTTCGCCGCGGCGCTCGCGGAGCATTTCGCCGCCGAACCCGATCTCCGCTTCGCCGCCACCCTCGCGCCCGGACCGTCAGGCGCCGCGGCGGCCCCTCCGGGGGAACTCGCCGAACTCGCCCAATTCCTCACCGGCTGCGTTTACGCAGAGGCAGCCGGCGCAACGCACCCGCTGAAGCGCGATCTTGCCGCGGCGACGCTGTCGCGGCTCCGCCGAACCGGACGGTTCACGGTCGCGGGGCTGGCGGTTCAGGGAAAGCGTGCCGAGCAGCGAAATACGGGCGTCTGCTAAACGGCTGGCGTCCACACGCACGCCCGGCACGCCCGGACCATCGGGCCGCGTGACGGCCAGTGTCAAGCCAGGCTGAGGATCCGAAGGCCGTCACACCAGAACCGGCATTGCCAGATATTGTCCCGGCCGCGTCCGAAAAACGCTGCGTTCGTCCTCATGACTGCGGCGAACGGACTTCCTATCTGGGCGTTTCACCAGCTGAGAAATACCCGCGATGACGATCACGATCAGCGCCTTTGAACGGTCACCCGATGGCGGCAAGGGCCTCGCCCGCGACACGCGCGTCCGCTGGGCGCTCGAGGAGGTGGGCCAGCCCTACGAGGTCCGCCCGATCCCGTTTCGTGCGTTGAAGGAGCCCGAGCATCTGGCGCGGCATCCGTTCGGGAAGATCCCGACCTACGAGGAAGGCGACCTGGTCGTCTTCGAGTCGGGCGCAATCGTGCTCCACATCGCGGAGAACCATGCCGGCCTCCTGCCCAGCGACCCGGTTTCACGGGCGCGCGCGATCGCGTGGATGTTCGCTGCGCTCAGCACCGTCGAGCCGCCGATCCTTGAATTCTCGCAGGCGAGGATTGGGGAAAGCGACAGGCCGTGGGCCAAGGAGCGTATGCCCCTCATCGTCTATCGCGTGCGCGGCCCGCTGCAGCAACTCGCCGCTCATCTCGGCGATGCGGAATGGCTCGAAGGGACCTTCAGCGCCGGCGACCTGATGATGGTGCATGTTCTCCAGCGGCTGAAACCCTCCGGACTGCTGAACGAATTTCCGACCCTGGCCGCCTATGTCGCCCGCGGCGAGGCACGGCCCGCCTACCGGCGGGCATTCGAAGCGCAACTGGCGTTCAACACCGGCAGGCAGCCGAGGCGCTGATCCGCCACGCGATGGCGCGCGTCCGGCTCCGGCGCTCTGTAGGCCGTGCTACGCGGGGCGGTCGAACTTGGCGAGGTCCTGGTGCTCGGCGCGAATCCAGCGGACCGTGCTCGAAGTCGAGCGCATAACGACCGTGTGGGTGGTAATCGCCTGCCGGCCAAAGCGGACGCCCGACAGGAGGTGACCGTCGGTGACCCCGGTGGCGGCGAAGAGCACGTCGCCGTGGGCGAGGTCGGAGAGCGTCAGCTTGCGCCGGTAATCGCCCGGAACCATGCGCTCGGCCCGCTCGCGCTGGCGCTCCGAGTCGATGATGAGGCGACCTTCCATCTCGCCGCCGGTGCAGCAGAGCGCCGCCGCCGCGAGCACGCCCTCAGGCGCGCCGCCCGTCCCCATATAGACGTCGATGCCGCTGATCTCGGGCCGGGTCGCGTCGATGATCGCGGCGACGTCGCCGTCGCCGATGAGGCGGATCATGGCGCCGGTGGCGCGGATTTCCTCGACCAGCGCCGAGTGACGCGGGCGTTCCAGCACACAGACCGCCACCTCGCCGACCGGCACGCCCTTGGCGCGGGCAATCGAGTGGAGGTTGTCCCGCGGGCTGGCGTCGAGGTCGATGGTGCCGGGGGCGTACCCTGGGCCGATCGCGATCTTCTGCATGTAGACGTCGGGCGCATGCAGGAGTCTTCCGGCCTCGGCGATCGCCACAACGGCCAGCGCATTCGGCAGATTCTTGGCGCAGATGGTGGTCCCTTCGAGCGGGTCGAGCGCGATGTCGACGCGGGTCGTGCCGCCTGCCCCGACCGATTCGCCGATATAGAGCATCGGCGCCTCGTCCCGCTCGCCCTCGCCGATCACCACCGTGCCCGAGACCGGCAGGCGGTTCAGCTCGCTCCGCATCGCGTCGACGGCGGCCTGGTCGGCGGCGTGCTCGTCGCCGCGGCCGCGATGGCGCGCGGCGGCAACGGCAGCGGCCTCGCTGACGCGGGCAAGCTCAAGCGCCAGCACCCGGTCGAGCGCAGGCGTGCGGCGCGGCGGGAACTGTTCTTCGTTCATCGGATGCAGCCCCTCAGGCGAATGGCTCGATGCGGATCATCTGCGGCTCGCCGACGATCTGGCCGTCGGCCTTGATCTGCCGGAGGGCCTCGCGGATGGCGGTCTCGGTCGTCTCGTAGGTGATGAGGATGACCGGCGCCGGTTCGACCGGGATGAGGTGGCCGGGAGCATCGGAACGCGCGGCGCGCCGGCGCTGGACGATCGATTCCAGCGAAATCTTCCGTTCCGCCATGCGCGAGGCGATGGCGGCGAAGGCGCCCGGCCGGTCGTAAACGGCGAGGCGGATGTAGTAGCCGCCCTCGTGCTTGCGGATGCCCGCCTGCCGGTACGGATCGAGATGCGACGCGGGCCTGCCGAAAGTGCCGACACGATTGCCGCGGGCGATGTCGGCAATGTCGCTCATGACCGAGGACGCCGTGGCATCGCCGCCGGCGCCCGGACCGGAAAGCACGAGCTGGCCGACGAAATCGGCCTCGACGGCGACGGCGTTGGTCGGCCCGTCGATGCGCGCGACGGCGGAGGATTTCGGCACCATGGTCGGGTGGACGCGCTGCTCGATGCCCGACTCGGTGCGGCTGGCGACGCCGAGGAGCTTGATGCGGTAGCCGAGCTCGTCGGCGGCCTCGATGTCGGCGCTGGTCACCGACGAGATGCCCTCGACATAGACGGCGCCGGCGTCGATCTCGGTGCCGAAGGCAATCGCCGTCAGCAACGCGAGCTTGTGGGCCGTGTCGTGGCCCTCGATGTCGAAGCGCGGATCGGCCTCGGCATAGCCCAGACGCTGCGCGGCGCTGAGGCATTCGTCGAAGCCGAGATGCTCGGCCTCCATGCGGGTGAGGATGTAGTTGCAGGTGCCGTTGAGGATGCCGTAGATGCGGTTGACCGTGTTGCCGGCGAGCGCCTCGCGGAGCGTCTTCACGATCGGGATGCCGCCGGCGACGGCCGCCTCGAAATTGAGGCTGACGTTGGCCGCCTCGGCCTGCCGCGCCAGCTCCATGCCGTGGGCGGCAAGCAGCGCCTTGTTGCCGGTGACGACGCGCTTTCCGGCGGCGATGGCCGCGGCGACCGCCGCGTGGGCGGCGCCCTCGGCGCCGCCGATCAGCTCGACAAGGACATCGTTGCGCGGATCGCGGGCGAGCGCCGCCGGGTCGTCGAACCAGGCGGCATGGCCGAGGTCGATACCGCGATCCTTATTGCGGCTCCGCGCCGAAACGCCGGTGATCTCGATCGGCCTGCCGCAGCGGACGGCCAGCTCGTTGCCATGGCGGGCGATGAGGCGGACCAGCGACGCGCCGACGTTGCCGAGCCCGGCGATCCCGATGCGGAGCGGAGCATTCATGGCGGGCAGGCCTGCGGTTGCCGGTCGTGTTCGCGCCCGGCAAATCCGGGCGCGCTTCCATACCGCGGCAGGCCGGCCGATGCCAGCCGGCGCCCCGCGGTTCGGCTAACGGGCCGCCGCGATCGGCACGACGTTGTGAAGCGTCTTGTCGGCGCTGTCGAGGAACTTCCTGAGGCTGCGGGCCGCCTGGCGGATGCGCTGCTCGTTCTCGACGAGCGCGATGCGGACATAGCCGTCGCCGTGCTCGCCGAAGCCGATGCCGGGGGCCACGGCCATGTCGGCCTTCTCGATGAGGAGCTTGGAGAATTCGAGCGAGCCGAGGGTCCGGAAGCGCTCCGGGATCGGCGCCCAGGCGAACATGGAGGCGGTCGGCGACGGGATCTGCCACCCTGCCCGCCCGAAACTCTCGACCAGCGCGTCGCGACGCTTCTTGTAGGTCTGGCGCATCTCGTCGATGCAGTCCTGCGGGCCGTTGAGGGCGGCGGCCGCGGCGACCTGGATCGGAGTGAACGCACCGTAATCGAGGTAGGACTTCACGCGGCCGAGCGCCGCGATGAGGCGGTCGTTGCCGACCGCAAAGCCGACACGCCAGCCGGCCATCGAGAAGGTCTTCGACATCGAGGTGAACTCGACGGCCACCTCCATCGCCCCCGGCACCTGCAGGATCGACGGCGGCGGGTCCTTCTCGAAATAGACCTCGGCATAGGCGAGGTCGGAGAGGACGATCAGCTCGTTCCGGCGCGCGAAGCTGACGAGGTCGCGGTAGAAATCGAGGTCGGCGACGTGCGCGGTCGGGTTGGACGGGTAGCAGACGACGACCGCCAGCGGCTTCGGAATCGAATGCATCACCGCCCGTTCCAGCGCCCGGAAGTAATCCTCGTCCGGCGCCGCCGGGAGCGAACGGATGACGCCGCCCGCCATCAGGAAGCCGAAGGCATGGATCGGGTAGCTGGGGTTGGGACAAAGGACCACATCGCCGGGCGCGGTGATCGCCTGCGCCATGTTGGCGAAGCCTTCCTTCGAGCCGATGGTGACGATCACCTGGCTGTTCGGATCGAGCTTCACGCCGAAGCGCCGGTCATAGTAGGCAGCCTGGGCCTTGCGGAGGCCATTGATGCCGCGCGAGGCGGAGTAGCCGTGGGTGTCGGGCTTGCGGGCGGTTTCGGTCAGTTTCTCGACGATATGGGCGGGCGTGGGCAGGTCCGGGTTGCCCATGCCGAGGTCGACGATATCGGCGCCGGCGGCCCGCGCGCTCGCCTTCAGGCGGTTGACCTGCTCGAAGACATAAGGCGGCAAGCGCCGCACGCTGTGAAATTCGCCCATTTCGGTCTCGTCCCTGGTTCGCCCCGCCGGTCAAATCGCACCGGCGGGCAGAAAGTCAATCGGCCGGCGGCTGGCAGTCCGCGTCGGTCGCAGCCACGGTCTTGTCCTTGCACTTCGCCGGAAGCTTGGCCGGTGCGCCGTCCGGCGCCAGCGTCCCGCGCTGGCGTTTGCGGAGTGCCTCAAGCTCGGCAATCATCTTGGCCCGCTCCTCCGGCGAAAGAAGCTTGCCCGCCGGCTCGACAGGCGCGGCGTTGATATTGGGGAACGCGTCCTTGCTGGGAGCGGCCGGAGTCGTGGTCGCCGCGGGCGCCGGCGGCGCGGCCGGCGTCCCGGGAGCGACCGTTGCGGTGGCCGCCGGGGCGGACGGCTCGAGCGGGGCCGCGGTCACGGTCTTTGCCGTGGCTGTGGCGCTCGACGCCGGCTCTTCGGTGGCAAGAGCGGCGGGCTTGACCGAGGAGGTCTCTCCCGGCGACGTCACCGCCCTGCTGCCCGGCGCCGGACCAGTATTGAGGACGAGCGGCTCGGCGGAGGCGACCGGGCCGACGGGGGCGGCTGCCGGGGCGAAATTGTTCGACGGCGACGACATGCAGCCGCTGACCGCCAGGGCCAGCATCACCCCGAGAAACCCGCGCACTGTACTGGCTGCTCCCCGGCCCCGCCTACGTCCCGGCCCGGACGTGAAAAATCCATGCTGGCGGGACGTGGTGTTCAAAACGTTAAGAACCCGTTGGTAATGCTGTAAGACGCCGTGTGCTAGCCCCATATTATGACGAAAAGCGGGTGGAAACCGGCTCGTGGACGCGCGAACAACCAAGACCGAACCGGCCGGAGGCGAAAGCCTCGACCTTGCCTGGACCGTGCATGACCCCGATGCGCTGGCGCGGAACGTCGCACGTTTCCTCGAAGAGGCGGGCAAGGCGGCAGCGGCATACCTGAAGCCGCGCGAGGAAGGCCGCGCGGGAATCGACTATGCCGGGCCGGTTGCCGACGCGGTGAAGACGATCGGCGAAGTGGTCGAATACTGGCTGGCCGACCCGCAACGGACGCTGGTCGCGGAACGCCGGCTCTGGGCCGCCTATCTCGACCTGTGGACGAGTTCGCTGAAGCGGATGGCGGGCGAGCCGGCAAGGCCGGCAGCCGAGCCCGATCCGCGCGACAGGCGCTTCCTCGACCCCGACTGGTCGCGGAACCAGTTCTTCGATTTCCTCAAGCAGATCTACCTGATCACCTCGCGCTGGGCCTCGCAGATGGTCGACGAGGCCGACGGGCTCGATCCGCATACGCGCGAGAAGGCGGCGTTCTACGTCAAGCAGATCGCGAGCGCACTCGCCCCGTCGAACTTCGTTCTCACCAACCCGGAGCTCCTGCGCCAGACGCTTGCCTCCGACGGGGAGAATCTGGTCCGCGGCATGCATCTCCTCGCGGAGGACATCAAGGCCGGCGACGGCGACCTCAGGCTCAGGCAATCGTCAAACGAGGGATTCAAGCTCGGCGAAACGCTGGCGGTCACGCCGGGGAAGGTGATCTACCAGAACACGCTCTGCCAGGTGATCCAGTACACGCCGACGACCAAGAAGGTGCTGAAGCGCCCCCTCCTCATCGTCCCGCCGTGGATCAACAAGTTCTACATCCTCGATCTGACGCCGGAGAAGTCCTTCATCCGCTGGTGTGTCGACCAGGGGCACACGGTCTTCGTCATATCCTGGGTCAATCCCGACAGGCGGCAGGCGAAGAAGAGCTTCGAGCACTACATGCAGGAGGGCGTCCTGCAGGCCGTCGACGTAGCGCAGAAGGTGACCGGCGCGGATGGCGTCAATGCGGTGGGCTACTGCGTCGGCGGAACACTGCTGGCAGTGGCGCTGGCCTGGCTCGCGCAGCGCGGCGACGAGCGCATCCGCTCGGCAACGCTGTTCGCGACGCAGGTCGATTTCACCTATGCGGGCGACCTCAAGGTATTCGTCGACGAGGAGCAGATTTCGCGCGTCGAAAAGGAAATGACCGTGCGCGGCTATCTCGAGGGCAAGGAGATGGCCGCCGCGTTCAACATGCTGCGGCCGAACGACCTCATCTGGCCGTATGTCATCGGCAACTATTTCCAGGGCAAGCGGCCGGGCGCCTTCGACCTCCTCTACTGGAACTCCGACGCGACCCGGATGCCGGCCGCCAACCACTCGTTCTACCTGCGCAACTGCTACCTCGACAACACGCTGGCGCGCGGCGAGATGGTGATCGCCGGCGAGCGGCTCCGGCTGAAGGACGTGAAGGTCCCGATCTACAATCTCGCGACCCGCGAGGACCATATCGCCCCGGCGCGCTCGGTCTATTACGGCTCCTCGTTCTTCGGCGGCGAGGTGACGTTCGTCGTCACCGGCTCCGGCCACATTGCCGGCGTGATCAACCCGCCGTCGCGAAACAAGTACCAGTACTGGACGGGGCCCGCGCCCAAGGGCGACGACCTCGAGAAATGGATGACTGCGGCGGCGGAGCATCCCGGCTCCTGGTGGCCGCACTGGCAGGCGTGGATCGAGGCCCATGACGACCGGCGCGCCAAGCCGCCGAAGATCGGCGGCGGCAAATTCAAGCCGATCGAAGACGCGCCCGGCGGCTACGTTAAGGTAAGGGCATAGGCGGGCCCGGCATGGGCCGCGGCCCTGCCCGGCTCGCGGTCCGTCCGCGATCACCGGCCGTTGCGACATCGCAGCCCCCTGTTAGGAGCCGGAGGGCGCTGGCCCGGACCGGGAATTTCCCGTACGAATCCGCCCATGGCTGAGGACGCAGCAAACCGCCGGTTAGCCGCCATTCTGGCCGCCGATGTCGTCGGCTATTCGAGGATGATGGGCGCCGACGAGGCCGGGACGCTCGCCGCGCTCAAGCACCATCGGGAAGCGGTTTTCGACCCGGCCGTCGCGCAGCACCACGGGCGGATCGTCAAGCTGATCGGCGACGGCACCCTGGTCGAGTTCAACAGCGTGGTCGACGCCGTCCGCTGCGCGCTCGACATCCAGCGCCGAGCCAAGGCCGGCGCGGCCTCGGCCCCGATCACGCTCAGGATCGGCATCAACCTCGGCGACGTGATCATCGAGGGCGACGACATCTACGGCGACGGCGTCAACATCGCCGCCCGGCTGGAGCCGCTCGCCGAGCCCGGCGGCATCTGCATCGCCGCCATCGTCCACGAGAGCGTCGGAAACCGCATCGACGTGGCGTTCAGGGATGGCGGCGAGGTGACGGTCAAGAACATCGACCGGCCGATCCGGGTATGGAAATGGCATCCGGGAAGCGAAGTCGTTCCGCCGCCTGCGCCCCGCGCCGGCGAACCGGCAGCGGCGGCGAACGAGCAGCCGTCGATCGCGGTGCTTCCGTTCAACAACATGTCGGGCGATCCCGAACAGGAATACTTCTCCGACGGGATCACCGAGGACATCATCACCGACCTGTCGAAGGTCGGCGGACTGCTGGTGATCGCCCGCAATTCGAGCTTCGCCTACAAGGGGAAGAGTCCCGATATCAGGACCGTCGGGCGGGAACTCGGCGTCAGGGCGGTGCTTGAAGGCTCGATCCGCCGCGCCGGCAACCGGGTGCGGATTACCGCGCAGCTGATCAGTGCGGCGAACGGCGGCCACCTGTGGGCCGAGCGCTATGACCGCGACCTCACCGACATATTCGCCGTTCAGGACGAGGTCACACGGCACATCGTCGAAGCCCTCAAGGTGAGGCTGACGCCGGCCGAGGCGACGCGGATTTCGGAGGTGCCGACCAAGAATCCCGAGGCGCACGACCTTTTTCTGCGAGCCCGCGAGCTTCTGCTCGGCCAGCGCAGCGATCGCAGCGTCTTCGACCAGGCGATCATGCTCCTCGAGCGGGCGATCGCGCTCGATCCCAACTATGCCGAAGCGTATGCCGCGCTCGGAATGGCGCACAACCTCGATTTCCAGAATCGCTGGACGGGATCGCCCGACGCCCTGGAGAAGTCGCTCCGCCTCGCCAATCTCGCCGTCGAGAAGGGACCCGAGGTTCCCTATGCCCGCTTCGTGGCGGCGGTCGTGTCAACCTGGTCGAGAGATCTGGTCCAGGCCAAGCGGCATGCCGAAGCCGCCCTCGCGGTCAATCCGAACTATGCCCTCGCCCTCGGTGCGCTCGGCATCGTCGAAATCTATTCGGGCGACCCGGAGGCGGCATTGCCGCTTGCCGAACGCGCCATGCGCCTCGACCCCGGATTCAGGCAGCAATACCTGCACTTCATCGGGACCGCGTATCTGGTCCTCGGCCGATACGAAGCGGCCGCGGCAGCGTTCCGCGAGCGCATCCGGCTGGCGCCGAAGACCGACCTTTCGCGCGCCCTGCTCATTTCGGCGCTCGGCCACCTCGGCGAGACCGACGCGGCGCGGACCGTCCTTGCCGAGCTGAAGGAGCTCAGCCCGACCTACACGTTCGCCGGCCACCTTGCCCGGCTTCCCTTCGCCAATCCGGAGCACGCCGCGCGGATCAGGGAAGGCCTCGCCAAGGCCGGGGTCACCGTCTGAGCAGCGGCCGCTACCGGCCGCGACGCGCATTTCCTTCAGCCGCCGCGGAGCTTCGCGATCAGTTCGGCCGTCGGGTAGGAGTCGGCGGGCATCTTGAACTTGATCTGCATCGCCTTCACCGCGGCGCGCGTCTTCAGGCCGATGATGCCGTCGGCGACGCCGATATCGTAGCCGCGCTTCGCCAGAAGGTTCTGGAGCTCCTTCCCTTGCGCCAGCGTCAGACCGGGCGGCGGATCGCCCCGCGTGACCGGTCCGGCGCCGGCGAGCCGGGTCGCGAAATAGGCGGCGGTCGTCGAATAGACGAGCGAGGAGTTCCACTCGAGATAGACGAGGAAATTCTTGTAGGCGAGGAAAGCGGGCCCGTTACGGCCCATCGGCAACAGGATGGACGCGGGAACGCCGTCGGAAGGGATCGGCTTGCCGGAAGCGTAGGTCACGCCCCAGGCCGCCCATTGCGAGCGCGGGTGCTGGATGGCGAGGTCCGCCTCCTGCCACGGCAGATTGGGCGGCACCTTGACCTCCTGGATCCAGGGCTGGCCGCGCTGCCAGCCGTGGGCGGCAAGAAGATTGGCGCCGGAGGCGAGCACGTCGGCGGTGCTGGTGAGAAGGTTGACCTTGCCGTCGCCGTCGAAATCGACGCCGTAGTCGAGATAGTGCGAGGGCAGGAACTGGAGCTGGCCGAGCTCGCCCGCCCAAGGCCCGCGCATCTGGTCGGCGGTGAGGTCGCCGCGGTCGATCACCTTCAGCGCGTCGATGAGCTGCGGGCGGAAGACGTCGGGGCGGCGGCAGTCATAGGCGAGCGTGGCAACCGAGACGAGCGTCGGCAGGTTGCCGATGTTGGCGCCGAAGTCGGTCTCGAGACCCCAGAAGGCGACGATGACCGGAGCCGGCACGCCGTACTTCTTCTCGATCTTCTGGAAGAGCGGTTTCAGCGCGGCGATCTTGGCCGCGCCGGTCTTCAGCCGGTAGCCGGCGACCATGCGGTCTGAAAATTCGAGGAAGGTCTGCGCAAAGACCTTCTGGGCGCGGTCCTTGGCGACAATCGACGGGTCGAAACGGACGCCGGCGAGCGCGGTGGAAATGGTGCCGGCGGAGACACCGCTCGCCGCGGCCTCCTTCTTCACATTGGCGAGCCAGGCCTCGAAGCTCGGCTCCTTCTGGCATCCCGCGGCGACGGCCCCGGTGGCGCCGGCGGCGAGAAGCACCGCCGCGGCGGCGTATAGTCCAGCTCTCGTCATGATCGGGCGAATCTCCGTTCTCGCCCCCTTCGTCACTATAGGGGGACCGTCAACGCGGCCAAGACCTCGCCGCGGACTATTGCGTGACGATATCGTCGGGGCCGTAGCCGCGGAGCGCCTTGTAGGCGTAGCTCAGCGCGGCCACGGCGATGCCGCTGATCAGGGTCGTGACAACGTAGTTGATCACGCTCTGGACGATCAGCAGGTCGGCGGCCCTGCGAAGGGCGGCGGACAATTCCTCCAGGCTGTTCACCGAGAGCATCCCCTGGAAGATCAGCCCGACCAAGACGATCACCACGACGAAAGGCAGGACACAGAGGAGGAAGGCGGCGAAGAGCCGCCAGAAATTGCCCTGCGACAATTCCCAGGCGTCGCGGAACATATAGCGCTCCTCGACCACGATCATCGGCCAGAGCAGGGAGAAGCGGACCGAGATGAAGATGAAGAAGACGAGCACAACCAGCGCCGACAGGATGAGGAGGACGCTGCCGCCGCCGCCGGCAGCTGCACCGTAGAAGACCGGCATCACGGCGGCCGCGGCGATGCCAAAGATGACCATGATGATCAGCGGCAGAATCGTGAACAGGAGCTCGGCCTTGCCGAAGGCGAAATAGACCAGGGTGCCGGGACGGCGCTCGCCGAAGAGCACCACGCGATGCAGCGCCACCGCAACGATCGAGCCGCCGACAAAAGCGATGACCGCCGCGACGAGGTTCTGCCATTGCGGCGCCCCGCTCATGGCAAGCGCGAGGAAATTGCCGCTGTCGACCGCGGCAATCGCGTCCGTCAGCTGCTGCCGGGCGATGAAATACTGAACGATCGACACGACCAAGAGCGGCGCCCAG
>DASRGK010000083.1:0-12151 GCA_035651055.1 Bauldia sp. | reverse complement strand
CGTCCTCGGCGGAACGGCAGCAATCGTGCGCTGGCTGGGCGAGGCTCAGGACCCCGGCTTCCTCGGCTTCTTCGCGCTGCAGAGCCTGCACGGCGTGACGTTTGCGGCAACCTATCTCGGCAACCAGCACGCCATCGCGCGCGCCATGCCGGAGGAAATCACAGCCTCGGCGCAGGGCATTCTTGCCATGGCCACCGGCCTTGTGATGGCCGGGTCGACCGCGCTCGCTGGGCCGCTCTACCGCTCCTACGGCGCGGAAGCGTACCTTTTCATGATCGCGTTCCCGGTCGCCGCGTTCGCGATACTGGCGGGCTATTACGCAGTGCGGCGGGCGCGCATCTAGCCCCAGAGCGCGGGCGGGGCGGGGAAGATGCGGCTGCCCTCGTAGCGAAGCCCGGGCACGCGGTCGCGGGCGAGGAGGAGAGGGCCGTCGAGGTCGACGAAATCGGCGCTCCCGGCGATGAGCATCGCGGGCGCCATTGCCAGCGACGTGGCGACCATGCAGCCGACCATCACCTTGAAGCCGAGCGCGCGGGCCTCGTTGAGGACATCGATCGCGGCGGTGAGGCCGCCGGTCTTGTCGAGCTTGATGTTGACCGCGTCATAGCCGCCGATCAGCCGCGCCAGATCCTCGCCGAGATGGGCGCTCTCGTCGGCGCAGACCGGAATCGGCCGGTCGACGGTGAACAGGAATTCGTCGGCCTCGGCTGGGAGAGGCTGCTCGATCAGCTCGACCCCGGCCGCCAGCGCCGCCTCGACATTCTGTCCGAAATTGGCCGGCGACCAGGATTCGTTTGCGTCGACGATGAGGCGCGCCGCAGGTGCGGCGGCGCGCACCGCGGCGAGGCGTTCGGGGTCGCCGTCGCCGCCCAGCTTCAGCTTGAGGATGGGCCGGCCGGCGAGCCGGGCCGCCGCCGCCATCGCCTCCGGCGCGGCGAGGCTGATCGTATAGGCCGTCTCGAGGACGGGCGGCGCCGGCAGGCCGCAAAGCGCCGCGACGCTGGTGCCGGCGCGCTTCGCCTCGAGATCCCAGAGCGCGCAGTCGACGGCGTTTCTTGCCGCGCCGGCGGGGAGGAGCGTTTGCAGGAAGGCGCGGTCGATGCCGTCGGCGACCGCCGCCGCGACGCCGCGAATCGCGGCCACGCTCGCCTCCACCGATTCGCCGTAGCGGGCATAGGGCGTCGCCTCGCCGCGGCCGACGAGGGAGCCTTCCCTGATCGTCGCCACCACGACGACCGCCTCGCGCTTGGCGCCCCGCGAAATGGAGAACACGCCGGCAATCGGCCAGCGCTCGACGGCAACCTCGAGGACCCTTGCCATTTCAACGGATTACCGTCTTGCCGCGATGGGGCATCGCGGGCACACTCCCCACCGCGCGACACTAGATTCCGGGCCGGGCCATCTCAAGGCGCGCGGAAGAGACCGGGCAGCAATGGCGGCCGAAATTCTCGAGACAAGGCCGGGCCTAGAGCGCGGAACCGTCGGAGGCGTCACCCGGCTCGCGGCGACCGGTCACTGGACCATCGACACGATTTCCGGACTGGAGGAGATCGCAGAGACGGCAACCGCCGGGATAGGCGGGCGGGTGCTTCTCGACCTCGCCGGGATCGACCGGATCGACACGGCCGGAGCCTGGCTGATCCGGCGGATTTCGTCCGAACTGGCTGACTCCGGTGCTGCGGTCGAGGAGACCGGCGTCTCCGACAATACCCGCCGCCTGCTCGACGCGGTGTCGTCAGCCGTCGCGCTGGAGCGGCCCGAGCCGCAGCGCCCGCCCAACGCCGTCATGCGGGCCCTTGCCGCGGTCGGACAATCGGTCAGCAATGCCGGGGTCGATTTTGTCAACGCGATCGCGATCCTCGGCGGCATATCGCGGGCGCTCGGCCGGGCGATCCTGAGACCCGCGCGCTTCCGCTTCACCTCGATCATCTATCACGTCGACCGCACCGGGCTGCAGGCGGTGCCGATCGTCTTCCTGATGTCCCTGCTCATCGGCGGCATCGTCGCCCAGCAGGGCATCTTTCAGCTCCAGTACTACGGCGCCAGCATCTTTGTGGTCGACCTGGTCGGCATCCTGGTGCTGCGCGAAATCGGCGTGCTGCTCACCGCGATCATGCTCGCCGGCCGCTCGGGCAGCGCCTACACGGCCGAGATCGGCTCGATGAAGATGCGCGAGGAACTCGACGCGCTCAATGTCATCGGGCTCGACCCGATCGAGGTCCTGATCATGCCGCGGATCATCGGGCTGATCATCGCCCTGCCGCTCCTCACGTTCATCTCCGATATTGCCGCGCTGATCGGCGCCGCGCTGGTCTCGCTCGTCTATGCCAATCTCAGCATCCAGTCCTTCATCCTGCAGCTGCGGGATGCGGTCGGCCTCAACACGCTGCTCGTCGGCATCTACAAGGCGCCGTTCATGGCCCTTATCGTCGGGCTGATCGCGGCATCCGAGGGCCTTGCGGTTTCCGGCAGCACGGAATCGCTCGGCCGCCGGACGACATCATCGGTGGTGAAGGCCATATTCATGGTTATCGTCGCCGACGGCATTTTCGCCGTCTTTTTCGCGGCAATTGGCTATTGATGGCGGAATTTCTCGGAAACGGTTCGAACGGCAGCCGTGAAGTCGTCCTCTCCGTGCGCGGCCTGACGGCCGGCTACGGCGACGGCAACGTGCTCGAAGGGCTCGACCTCGACGCCTACCGGGGCGAGATTCTGGGGGTGGTGGGCGCGTCCGGCACCGGCAAGACGGTGCTGCTGCGCGCCATCCTCGGCCTCATCCCGCGCCGCGCCGGTTCGATCCGGATCCTCGGGACGGACCTGGCGACCGCCTCGCATGCCGAGAAGGAAGCCATCGACCGGCGGCTCGGCGTGATGTTCCAGCAGGGCGCCCTGTTCTCGTCGCTCAACATCCTGCAGAACGTCGAGGTGCCGATGCGGGAGTACCTGAAACTCTCGCAGCGCATGATGGACGACCTCGCCCGGGTGAAACTCGAGCTGGTCGGGCTGCCGCAGGACGCGGCCCTCAAGTTTCCCTCCGAGCTTTCCGGCGGCATGACCAAGCGGGCGGGCCTCGCCCGGGCGCTGGCGCTCGATCCCGACATCGTCTTCCTCGACGAGCCGACCTCGGGCCTCGATCCGATCGGCGCAACCGAATTCGACGAGCTGATCGTGACCCTCCGCGATGCCCTCGGACTGACCGTGTTCATGGTGACCCACGACCTCGACAGCCTGCACACGATCTGCGACCGCATCGCAGTGCTTGCCGACCGCCGCGTCCTCGTCGAGGGAACTTTGTCGGATATGCTGCGATTCGATCATCCGTGGGTGCGCAGCTATTTCCGCGGCGCGCGCGCCCGCGGCATCGGTCTCTAGGAAAGCCGGCAAATGGAAACCCGGGCGAGATACACGATCATCGGCCTTTTCACGCTGATCGTGATCGCGGTTGCCTTTGTCTTCGTTTACTGGCTGAAGCGCCTCGACGAAAGCGGCGTGCGCTCGACGATGTACCTCGAATTCCCCGGTACGGTGAGCGGGCTCGAGCCCGGCGGCTCGGTCTATTTCAACGGTCTGAAGGTGGGCGAGGTGGTCGGGCTCTCCTTCAAGCCGGAGGATCCCAACATCATCGTCGTGACGACCTCGGTCCGCGCCGACACGCCGATCAAGACCGACACGAAGGCCAAGGTCGGTTCGAGCATCCTCACCGGCGTCGCCTATATCGAGCTGAACGGCGGCTCGTCCAAGGCGCCGAGCGTGTTCACGGCCAATCCGCCGCTGGTCGTCGGGCAGACGGGCGGCGACATCATGGCCGAACTCAGCATCGTCGGTCAGAAGGTCAGCCAGATCGCTACCCGGGTGGACACGCTGGTTGCCGAGAACCAGGCCGCGATCAAGGAATCGATCGAGAACATCAGGCAGTTCAGCGGCGCGCTGGCGCAGAATGCGCCGGGGGTCAGCGACTTCCTGAAGAACGTCTCGGACATGTCGCAGAAGATCGCGGCGCTGTCCGGCCGCCTCGACCAGGTCGTCGCCGAGGCGGAGAAGGTGGTCGCCGCGGTCGACCCGACCAAGGTCAAGTCGGTGGTCGACAATGCCGCCAAGGTCGTCGGAGACGTCGCCGACGCCTCCAAGGGGGTGGTCGACGACGTCAAGAAGGCGGCCGCCGACCTGTCCGACTTCACCAGCAACGCCAAGGCGACGCTGGCCAAGGTCAACGACGCGATCTCCGCCTTCGAGAAACAGAAGATCAGCAATATCGTCGACAACGTTTCGCTGTTCAGCGACCGGCTGAAGAGCGCCGGGCCGGATATCGACGCCATCGTCGCGGACGTGAAGAAGACCGCGGCCAACGCCACCGCGTTCACCGACAACCTCAACAAGCACAATGACGAGATCAACTCGATCGTTGCCGACGCCAAGTCGCTGGCGGCGCGGCTGAACGAGTCCTCGAAGAAGCTCGACGTCTTCCTCGGCAAGGCGACCGACCTCGTCAGCGTGGAAGGCGGCAAGAACTTCTTCCAGGAGGCCGCCGACGCCTCCGCCTCGATCAAGCGGCTGGCCGATTCGCTCAATGCCCGCGTTCCCGAAATTGCGGCAAGCATCGCCAAGTTCAGCGACCGCGGCCTTGAGAACGTCGATGCGCTGGTATCGGAGCTCAGGAACACCGCCACCCGGATCGACCGCGTCGTCGGGAACATCGAGAAGAACCCGTCCAGTCTCGTCTTCGGTGGCAATTCGGGCGTGCGTGAGTACAATCGGCGTTGATGTGCATGCGGCGGCCGCTGGGGCGGTCTGTTCTGTTACCGGGCTGGGTACGGTCGCGAGCCAAGCGCTTGACGCCATTGGCGTTTGCGCTGGCGCTTGCCGGCTGCAGCCTTTTCCGCGGGCCGCCGCCGGAGACCTTCGATCTCGCCGGGCCGGATTCGATTCCGCGCGGCGGCAGCACCGCGGCGCAGATACTTATCCCCGAATCCAGCGCTATTCGCGTCCTCGACACGGACCGGATCGTGGTCGTCACCGGACCGAAGATCAGCTACTTCCCGGACGCGCAATGGCCGGACCGGCTGCCGAAGCTCTTCCAGGCCCGGGCAATCGAGGCGTTCGAGAAATCGAAGCGGGCGCGGGCCGTCGGACGGCCGGGCGAGGGGCTTTCGATCGATTACCAGTTGCTCACCGACGTGCGCGCCTTCGAATACCGGAGCGACAGCCAGACCGCCCATATTGAGGTGTCGACGAAGATCATGGACGACCGCAACGGGCGGGTCGTGGCGACGCGCCTGTTCACCGCCGACATGCCGGTCGAGGGCGAGGCCGCCAAGGACGTGGTCGCGGGGCTGCAGGCGGCGCTCGACAAGGTTCTCCGCGACCTTGTGCGCTGGACGGTGGCGCAGGTCTGAGGCGCGGCAGGGCGGGTCGGCGCTAACCATTCCACGCGGAAGCGGGATCCGGTATCCGTTGTGCGCTCAGAAGAAGCCTCAGTGCACGTCGCGCTTTTTCTCCAAGCGTCTCGGTTACTGGGTCCCCGCTTCCGCGGGGATGACAGGCAGGGAAATCGAGAGAGGGGTACGGCCACTGGGCCGAGGGCCCAAAAAACGAAAGGGCGCCCTAGCGGCGCCCTTTGTTGTTCCTGGTCGCCCGCTTGGCGCCTACGCGTCGAAGCGGCCGCTGGCATGGGCGAGCATCGTGTAGACCTTGCCCGTATCGGAGGTGAGGTAGGTGGCGCTCGCGGCCTTGTTGTTCTTGGTGACCTCGGCGAGCAGGCGCTCGAAGTCGCCGATATAGCGGTCGACGGCGGAGCGGAAGCCCTCGTCGCGCTGATACTTCTTGCGAATCTCGTCGAAGGTCTGCTGGCCCTGGAGCGTGTAGAGCCGGCGGGTGAAGAGGTTCTTCTCGCCGCGGCGGTGACGCTCCCAGAGGTCGACCGACGCCTGGTGATCGATGGCGCGGGCGATATCCGAGGCAAGGCCGTTGAGCGGGCCGCTGGCGACCTCCGCCGGAGGCGGCGGCTCGGGCGCGGCCGGCGCGGAGGCTGCCGCGCCGTTGGTCACGGCAGAGGCTTCGCCCGGCGGGTTCTCGATCCGCGCGGCAGCGGTGTCCGAGGCGGTCTCTTCCTCGGTCGAGGCGCGGCGGAGAAGGTCGGTCACCCAGCCGCGCTCGCCCTCTGCGGGCGCTGTCGCCGCGGCCGGCGCTTCCGCAGCCGGCGGCGTCGGAGCCTGGACCCTGGCGACCGGGGCAGCCGGCGGCGGCGCGAGCGGACGCGCGGTCACGGTCGGGCGGGACGACGGCGTGCCGGGACGCAGCGGCTCGCTCCGCACGGTGGCGGGGGCAGGGCGGGCGCCGTTCCCCGCCGGCGGGCGGCGGGTTTCGAACGGGCGGACGGCGGACGGTGCCGGCGCCGGTTCGCCGCGCTCGCCGGCATCCTGCCAGGACGATTCGGCCCCGACCGCCGAGGCGACGGGCTGCATCTCGATCGAGCGGACGGCGGCGGAGGCACGCGGCTCGCCCAGCGTCGGGCTCGACAGGTCGAGCGTCTTGCCGTGCCGGCTGATGATCTCCGACAGTTCCGACAGGGCCTTGATCTGGTCGCCGACGACCCGCCGCATCGCGTCGGCGCTCTCGCGGGCCTCGTCGGGCAGATCCATCACGCCCTTCTTGATCTCGTTCCGGGTGAGGTCGAGATCCTGCTGCAAGTCCACCGTCGCCTGCCGCATCTCCTTGGTCGCTTCCGAGAAGCGGCGGGTCGCCTCGGCGATAGCGTGGTTCATCTCGTCGAGCAGCGCCCGGTTGGCATCGCGGACGGTCTCCGCCGCCTTCTTGGTCTCGCTGGTGGCGCTCCGGTTGAGCGTCTCGAAGTTGTCGAGCACGCCCTTGGTTGCGCTCGCCGTGTTCTCGGTGAGCATCCGGCTGACGGCGGTGGCGCGCTCCTCGGCGGTCTTCAGCGTCTCCGAGATGATGCGGGTGAAGGAGCGCATCATGCCGTCGAGTTCCTCGCTGCGCGAGCGGAGGCCGGCGGCGAGGCTCTCCAGCGCCGGGCGGCGCTCCTCGACGGTCTGCTCGATCTGGCGGTTGACCTCGGAAAGATGCCGCGTCGCTTCGGTGAGCGAGGTGCTCTGCGTCTCGAAGCGCTTCACGACGCTGCTGACGCCTTCGAGGATTTCCTTCGACACGCCGGTCAGCTTTTCGACCTGGCTGGCGAGCTCGCCCGACGAAAGCTGGGTCGACTCGACGGCATGCTCGATGGCGCGGCTGAACTCCTGCGCGCGCGCGGCAAGCGACGTATCGATCTTGGCGAGGTTGTCGGAGGCGTCGGCGAGGAGGCCGGCCAGCAGCTCGTTCGCCCGGCCGAGCCGGTCGACGATGTCGGTGACGTCGCGGCGGAGCCGCTCGTTGGCCGAGGAGAAGGTCGCCGCGACCCGCTCGCCGCTCTCGATGAGCGCGCGGGCGGCCTGATCGCCGCGGCTGACCACCATTTCGACGATGTCGCCGCCGCGCTGGTCGAGCGTGCGGAGGAACACGTTGCCGCGGCCGTCGAGCAGGGTCGCCAGCTCGCTCGAACGGCCGCCCAGCACGTCGTTGAACTCGCGCGTGCGCTGCTCGAGCGCGTCGGTGACCATGTTGGCGCGGGCACCGAACATGCCCTCGATCTCGTTGACCGCGCGGCCGAGGATGGTCGAGGCCTCCGAAGCGGAAGCGCGGAGCGCGCGGGTGGCGTCGGCCGATTCGGTGACCAGGCGCTGCGTGACATCGCTGATCGCGTGGCGGACGCCCTCGGCGACCTGGTCGGTCTTGGCGGCAAGCGCCGCGGTGATCGCATTGGCGCGCTCGGAGAGGGTCTCGGCCAGTTCGTTGGTGCGCGAGGAAAGCTGCCCGCCGACCTCGATCAGGCGGCCGTCGATCAGGGCCGCGAACTCGGTCTGGCCGCTGGTGAAGGTCTCCGCGATCTCGCGCGTGCGCTCGATCAGCGTCTGGTTGATCTGGCGCGAGCGGTGGTCGAGGGCCTCGGCGATGCGGTGCGAGTTGCTTTCCAGCGCTTCCGAGACGTTGTCGATGCGGCCGCGGAGTGTGTCGCCGAACTCGGCAAGGCGCGCGGCGAGCGCCGCTTCCATCGACTGCGCCTGCTCGCCGAGCGCGGCGACGAGGGCAGGGCCGCGCTCGCCGACTAGTTCGCTGATGACGTTGAAGCGCTGGTCGAGGCTGGTCGCCAGTTCCTGGCTGTGGACCGAGATGACCTCGCCGAAGCGCGTGCCGGATTCGACAATCTTGTCGTAGATCGAGTTGCCGCGGTTCTCGATCGCATCGGCGACCTCGGTCCCCGACGTGATGATCTTGTCGTGGATGGAGACGCCGCGGCTCTCGATGGCATTGGCGACGTCGCGGCCGGAGGCGAGGATCTTCTGGTGGATGGAGACGCCGCGGCTCTCGATGGCGTCGCCGACATGCTGGGTAGCCTCGACGATCGAATCGTAGATGGCGGTGCCGCGGCTTTCGATCGTGTCGGCGATCTCGCGCGAGGAGGAGAGAATGCGCTCGTGGATCGAGGCGCCGCGCGTCTCGATCTCGGTGGCGATGTGGCCGCCCGAATCGACGATGCGCTGGTGGAGGGTGTTGCCCTGCTCGGCGATGCGGTCGGCGATGCGGGTGCCCGAATCGACGATGCGCTCGTGGATCGCGCCGGCGCGCGAGGCGATGGTCTCGGCGATCTCGTTGCCCGAGGCGATGATCGTCTCGTTGATCTTCATGCCGCGGACGGCGATCGCCTTGGCGACTTCGCCGCCGACCGAGGCGAGGCGCTGGGTAAGCTCCGCGCTGCGCTCGTCGAAGGTCTCGTAAACCGCGGTCGAGGCGGTATCGATGGTCTCGCGTAGCGATGCGGTGCGCGTCTCGATGAGGTTGGCCATCGCCTCGCCGGTGGAGGCGAGGCGCTCGTTCAGTTCGGTGCCGTTGACCGAGATCGCCTCGAAGATGCGGTCGCCGGTGCGCGACAGGCGGTCGGCGAGCTCGCCGCCGCGGATGGTGATCGTCTCGGCGATACGGGTGCCGGTCTCGTCGAGCTTGTCGTTGATCTCCTGGCCGCGGAGGGCGAGGTCGACGAGCAGCGAGTCGGAATTGCTCTTCAGCGAGTCGTTCACCTCCTTGACGTGACGGGCGATCGTCTCGGCGGCGAGGTTGCCGGTCTCGGAGATGGAGCGGGTGATTTCCTCGGTCCGGTTGTCGAAGCCGAGGACGAGTTCGGAGCCGACGCGGGCGAGGGTGTCGTTCACCTCGCGGCCGCGCTCGGCGATGGTGTCGGCCATCGCGCGGCCGGTGGTCTCGAGCGTATCGTTGATGTCGGCGCTGCGGGCGAGCAGCGCATCGGTCACCTGGGCGCCGGTCTGGGCGAGCGATTCGGCGACGTCGCTGACGGTATCGGCGAGGCGGTTGACGAGGTCCTCGCCGCGCGCGGCAAGCTGGCCGACCATCGTCTCGCCGGCGCCGCCCAGCGCAACCGTGATCTGCTCGCCGCGCTCGGTGAGCGCAAGCGTGATGCGGTTGCCGGCATGGGTGACGTTCTCGGCGATGGATTCGGAGGCGATGCGGAGGTCCTTGGACAGGGATTCCTGCGCCGAAACGATCGAGGTGCGGACGCGCTCCGAGTTGATGACGATGGCTTCGCGCTGGCCGGCCAGGTCGTCGATGAGGGCCCGCATGCGGGTTTCGTTGTCGGAGTAGGAGCGCTCGAGCGCCGAAACCTCGTTATGGACGAGGAGTTCGAGCTCGCTGGCGCGGGCGAGCGCCCGCTCGATGCCGTCGCCGACGGCGGCGACCTCGCGGCGGATCGCCTGGCTGACATTGACGACGGCGTCGGTGGCGATGTTCTCCGGCTCGGAGAGGCGCTGGGCGACGTCGGTGATCGAGCGGGCGACGATGCGCAGTTCCTGGGTCCGCCACATCATCGAGGCGATGCCCCAGATGAAGGCGATCGGGACGATCAGGAAGAGGCCGGTATTGAGGACGCGCGGCGAATTGAAGAAGTCGGCCTCGCCGAAGACGCCGTTGGATATCGCGATGGCGAACACGACGACGGCCCAGAAGAGCGAAAGGCCCATCGCGACCGGATAGATGAGACGCGAGGGACGGCGGGAATAGGTCGCCGACGAAACGCTGGCGCGGCGGTCGTCGTTGGCGGCAAAGCGCGAGCGGCCGGCGGCGCGCGGGCGCGCCGGCTGGACCTGCGGGGCGGGCTCGTCCTCGACTGCCGGCCTTGCCGGATCGGGCCGGCGGGCGCCCGCCTCGACCTGCGGGGCGGACGCCGGGTCCGGGCGGCGCGGCTCCTCGCGGCGCGGATCGGGCCGGGCGGGCTCGCCGCCGCGGCGGGGCGGAGCGGGGGTGCGCGGCGCTTCCGGCCGGCGCAGGAGTTCGGTGCGGCGGATGGCATCGGCGGCGGCCGGCCGCGGCGCCGTATCGGGGGCGCGCGGTTCCGGCGGCCGGCGCGTATCGCGTCCCCCTGCATCCTCGCCCGAACTGCCGAAATCGAGGCGGAGCGCCTCCTCAACCGCGGAAAGCGCGGCATCGTTCGGGTTTTTTGCTCGCGGGTTGGTCGCCATATGGGTGCCTCGCGTCCGTACTCGAAACCATTTCGGCCGCACGCCGGCGCTTTCGCTCCGGCCAGCGCACGAAAGACGAGCGGAGAGGGAACGCTTGCCCGACCCCGGCTAATCGTTCTTGCTTCCCCGCCGCAGCGTAGCTTCCGCGCTCCGGACCCAAAACACGCGGTATCCGGATGGCCTCAACTTGATCGCCGCTAGGGCATCCTAATGGCACATTGAAGGCAGCGGAACAAGAAAAGTCGGGTTGCGGCGGGCATTATAGCTAAGGTTTAGCGCCGGCCCGGAGGGCCTTACGCCGCCAAGCTTTCCAGCCCACTTGACAACACCGCAACCGCCCGCGCGGCGCGGCATCGCGAACCTCCACCGCGACCCGTCCGGACGATCCGACCGCGCCCGTTAACGATAATTTAAGATTTCCGAACCGTCGCCGGAATCGCCGGCTGTTTACCGGATATTTCCACGAAGCGGTTAGCTTGCGTCTCGGGCGGGGTGGTTCCGGGGACGCGTATGAGCATGGGTATTTCGGTGAAAATCGCTGAGTCACAGCCGGTTGCGGCATGGGGGGACGACAGCCACCGGCGCCTGCCGCTCGACCTCAACCACCTCTACAACCAGACACTGGGCGACCGCAGCCTGCAGCGCGAGGTCCTCAAGATGTTCCTCGACAAGTCCGGCGAGCTGGTGGCGCGGGTAAGGGACGCAGCGGGCGTCGAGGAACGGCGCGAGGCCGCGCATGCCCTGGTCGGGTCGGCGCGCGGCATCGGGGCCTTCTCGGTCGCCTATATTGCCAGCGAGATCGAGCTTGCCCGGGGTCCGGTGGTCGGCCGGCTGAAGGCGCTCGAAGCGGCGATGGACGCCGCCCGCTACTTCATCGTCGACTTCCTGGCGGAGTAGCCCGTCGCCAGGGTGGCGACACCGCGGGAAATGGCCTATATCGCCGGCGCTCGCAGGCCCGCCCGTCCGGCGGCCGATTCCTCCCTTATCTCCGCGCATGGCCAAAATCACCTACATCGCAGCCGACGGACAGCGTTTCGAGGTCGAGGCGGAGAACGGCTCGACGGTCATGGAAAACGCCATCCGCAACGGCGTGCCGGGGATCGAGGCGGAATGCGGCGGCGCCTGCGCCTGCGCTACCTGCCACGTCTATGTCGATGAGGCGTTCAAGGAGATCGTCGGCGAGCCCGAGCCGATGGAAGAGGACATGCTCGACTTCGCCTACGAGGTCCGGCCGACCTCGCGGCTCTCCTGCCAGATCCGCGTCCGCGACGAACTGGACGGGCTTACCGTGACGGTACCCGAGCGGCAGGGCTGAGCGGGGCGGGAAGGCCGGGTGGGGGCCGCGGCCGGTCTCCCGGCGGGACAGCCGGCGCGCCGCGGAGGGCAGCGGGATACGCGCTCCGGCGTGACGATCGGCGATACTGAGCCGCTCCGCATTCCTATCGCGGACAACGTCCATTCGGCCCGGAAACGGGCGGATTGAGGCTCGCCGCCGCCGGAACCAGATTTGCCGAGATCGCCCGCGGCCCGCAACAAACGTGCTTTGCTTGCCGGCAGGCAGCCGCTAATGG
>DASRGK010000082.1:0-8495 GCA_035651055.1 Bauldia sp. | reverse complement strand
GGACACCGAGAGGGCATCGACCCAGTGGACCGCGCGGTGGAAGACCGGCTTCACGTGCGGCTCGATTTCGCTCACTTCGGCGGGCGTGAGCACCGCGTATCTGGCGCCGTAACGGTCGGCGAAATCGCGGCTCGCCTTGCCGTAGTTGAACCCCGCCTCGGTGCGGAACAGGCGGAGGCCTCCGTTCTCGCGGAAAAGGTGCGCGGCGCCGGCCGCGGCGGCCAGCTCGCGGTGCTCCTCGACCGTGCGGGCCATCAGCGGCGCCATCGCCGCCGCATAGGCCTCGCGCCGGTCGGGGTGCGAGCCGCGCTTCATCTGGACGAGGTAGGAGGCGACAAACGGCAGGAAGCCCGGATGGTAGTGAAGCTCCGGCCGGTCGTTCCGCGCATATTTGAGGAGGTCGCGGAATTTCTGCGGGAAGCTCATCGGCAGGAAGCCGTCGCGCTCGACCACCCCGGCATTGCCGAACGAGGTTTCCTCGCCCGGGCCGCGCCGATCGACGAGCGCGACCTTCTTGCCGCGCTTCAGGAGGTGCCAGGCAGACGAGACGCCGACGATTCCGGCGCCGAGGACGATGACGTCGACGTGTTCCATGGTGAGCGGAGTCTTTCATGAAGACTATGGGTCGAGCAATCGATCGGTATCACCGACTGATATCGGTGGCACTGCCTCTCCCAGAGGGAGAGAGCCTGCCCCCGCGTGGATGGGGGGCGGATCGGGCGCGACAGCGGCCGATCCGGGTGAGGGGTTAGAGCATTTCCGAAGAGACAGACCCCCTCACCCGCTCGCCGGACTGTCGTCCGGCTCACGACCTCTCCCCGCCGGGGAGAGGTGACGCCAATGCCCAATCTCACAGCGCCGGCAACCGATTGCGCCGTGCGCAGGCGCATGTTAGGCCGCGCGCCATGGCCCGCAACGTCCTGATTGCGCCCTCGATCCTCTCGGCCGACTTCGCCAGACTCGGCGAGGAGGTGCGCGCCATCGACGCCGCCGGCGCCGACTGGATCCACGTCGATGTGATGGACGGGCACTTCGTCCCCAACATCACGATGGGACCCAATGTCGTTGCGGCGATCCGCCCGCACACGCGGAAACCGCTCGACGTCCACCTGATGATCGCGCCCGCCGATCCCTACCTCGCCGCCTTCGCCGAGGCCGGGGCCGATTCCATCACCGTCCATGTCGAGGCCGGCCCGCACCTCTACCGCTCGCTGCAGGCGATCCGCGCGCTCGGCCGCAAGGCCGGCGTCTCGCTCAACCCGGCAACGCCCGCCGTCTCGATCGGCAACGTCCTCGACCTGGTCGACCTCGTCCTCGTCATGAGCGTCAACCCCGGCTTCGGCGGCCAGACCTTCATCCCCGAGACGCTCGACAAGATCGCCGCCATCCGCGCGATGATCGGCGGTCGCAACATCCCGATCGAGGTGGACGGGGGCGTCTCGCCGGAGAACGCCGAGGTCGTGGCCCGCGCCGGCGCGACCATCCTCGTGGCGGGTTCCGCAATCTTCCGTGGCGGCGCCGCCGGCTACGCAGAGCGCATCGCCGGGCTGCGCGCGGCCGCCTCGGCGATCACGGCATGACGGGGACCGGCCGCGGCCTCGCCGCCGCCCTGTTCCTCTCCGCCGCCCCCGCGATTGCCGGCGATTTCGCCGACCGCGAACTGATCGGCTTCTCGAAGGACGGCAAGACGTTTGCGTTCGAGGAATACGGCGTCCAGGACGGCTCGGGCTTTCCCTATTCCAACATCTACGTGATCGATACCGACAGCGACGCCTGGGTGCCGGGCAGCCCGGTCAGGGTCCGCCGCGAGGACGAGGCGGCGCCGCTCGCCGCGGTCCGCGCCGAGGCCCGCGCGAAGGCGAAGGCGATTCTCGCCGGACGCCGGGTCGAGGCGCGCGGCACCTATCTCGTCAGCAACCCGATCACCGAACTCTCCGCCGATCCCTACCGCGTGCGGTTCCGCACCAACCCCTACCTCGCCTCCGACGACCGCACGCTCACCCTGACCCTCACCCCGCTGGCGCTCCCGCCGAGCAAGGCGTGCGCGCCCTACGGCGAGGCCGCCGGTTTCCGGCTGACGCTCGCCAATCTCCAAGGCGGAGCGCGGGTGCTCCACGAGGACAGGGCGATTCCGCCGTCCCGCGGCTGCGCTGCGAGCTACGCCATCTCCGACGTGATATCGCTCGACGAAGACGGCGGCCCGGCGACGATCGCGGTTCTGGTCAGCGTGTTCATGCAGGGCTTCGAGGGGCCGGACCGCCGCTTCGTCGCCGTCACCGCCCGCTTCGGACAGCCGTTCAACTAGGGAAGCAGACCGAGATGATCCCGCGCTACACGCGCCCCGAAATGGCGGCGATCTGGTCGCCGGAAACCCGCTTCCGCATCTGGTTCGAGATCGAGGCGCATGCGCTCGATGCAATGGCCGAGCTGGGCACCATTCCCCGCAGCGCCGCGGAGACCGTGCGCAAGAAGGGCGCCAAGGCGACGTTCGACATCGCCCGCATCGACGCCATCGAGCGCGAGGTGAAGCACGACGTCATCGCCTTCCTCACGCACGTCTCGGAGCTGGTCGGCCCGGAAGCGCGCTTCCTGCACCAGGGGCTGACCTCCTCCGACATCCTCGACACCTGCTTCAACCTGCAGCTTGTCCGCGCCGCCGATCTCCTCATGGCGGACGTCGACGCCCTCCTCCTTGCGCTGAAGCGCCGCGCCTTCGAGCACCGCTACACGCCGACCGTCGGCCGCAGCCACGGCATCCACGCCGAACCGACGACCTTCGGCGTCAAGCTCGCCTACGCCTATGCCGAGTTCGCGCGGGCGCGCCGCCGTCTCCATGCCGCCCGCGAGGAGGCCGCGACCGCCGCCCTTTCCGGCGCAGTCGGGACCTTCGCCAATGTCGATCCGCGGGTCGAGGAGCACGTCGCCCGCGCCCTCGGCCTCCGGCCCGAGCCGATCTCGACCCAGATCATCCCGCGCGACCGCCATGCGATGTATTTCGCAACCCTCGGCGTCGTCGCCTCCTCGGTCGAGCGTCTCGCCACCGAGGTGCGCCACCTGCAGCGGAGTGAAGTGCGCGAGGCGGAGGAGTTCTTCTCGCCGGGACAGAAGGGCTCCTCGGCGATGCCCCACAAGCGCAACCCGGTCCTGTCGGAGAACCTCACCGGCCTCGCCCGCCTCGTCCGCGGCATGGTAATGCCGGCGCTGGAGGACGTGGCGCTCTGGCACGAACGCGACATCTCGCATTCCTCGGTTGAGCGGGTCATCGGTCCGGACGCCACCATCGCTCTCGACTTCGCCCTCCAGCGCCTCGCCGGACTGATCGAGCGGCTCGTCGTCTATCCGGAGCGCATGGCGGCAAACCTCAATGCCGAGGGCGGCCTCATCCATTCGCAGCGGGTGATGCTCGCCCTCACGCAGAAGGGCATGAGCCGCGAGGACGCCTATGCCTTGGTGCAGCGCCACGCCATGGAAGCCTTCAGCCACGGCGCCGACTTCCTCGAATCGCTGAAGCGGGACAAGGCGGTGAAGGCCCTGCTGCCGCCGGCCGAACTCGCCGGCCTGTTCGACCTCGCCTATCACCTGAAGCACGTCGATACGCTCTTCCGGCGCGTCTTCGGCGAGGAGGCGGACCTCAAACCGAAGCCGGTCGTGCCGGCCCCGCGCAAGCGCGGCCGTTCGTTGCGCAAGAGCCGCCGCGACCAGCGCCGCACGCGCGCCGACAGTCCGCGCCGCGTCAGGTGATCTGCGTCTCGGGGCCGAGGTCGGTGAGCATCGCCTTGATGCCGGTCGTGATGTAGGCGTGGTCGGTGGCGAGCGCGACGAAGCGGTAGCCGAGGTCGCGGTAGAACTTCGCCCGGCCCCCGCCCCAGGCAAAGGCGCCCGCGATCTTGCCCGCGGCGTTCGTCTTCTCGGCGATCAGCCTCACCGCCGGTTCGATCACCGGGTCGCCCGGCGCGATCCGCTGTCCGTCGGTCAGCGTCACGGACAGGTCGGACGGGCCGACGAAGATGCCGTCGAGGCCGGGCACCGCCAGGATCGCGTCGAGCGATTCCAGTCCGCGCGCGGTCTCGACCATGGCGAGCGCCAGCGTCGACCGGTTGGCGATGGCGAGTTGCGTCGGCGGGTCGATGCCGAAGATCGTCTGCGCGCGGAGCGGGCCCCAGCTGCGCTCGCCGATCGGCGGATATTTCGCCGCCGCGACGAAGGCCCGCGCCTCCTCGACCGTGTTGACCATCGGCGCGATCACGGCTTCGGCGCCC
The DNA here is from genome assembly GCA_035651055.1 of Bauldia sp. Lineage (GTDB taxonomy): Bacteria > Pseudomonadota > Alphaproteobacteria > Rhizobiales > Kaistiaceae > JAFKKF01. The sequence continues at coordinate 4,236 of DASRGK010000082.1, read as the reverse complement.
ATGTCGAGGGCGCGGCTGACCATGGCGTTGTCGCCGACCGGCACGCGCACCACCGCCGGCTTGCCGCCGAGCGCGATCGCCCCGATCGCGCGCATGACCGAAATCGGGTCGTGCAGCCCGTGCTGCATGTCGACGGTGACGCAGTCGAAGCCGCCGCGCGCGGAAGCCTCGGCGAGGAGCGGCTCGGGCCAGATATTCCAGCCGCTGATGAGCGAAGCGCCGCCCCGGAGGCGCTCGACGAGCGATGGCGCGGCCACGGAATCTCCCGGCCGGTCTAGGTCGAGCTTTCGCGCACCTGCGCGATCGCGGTCTGCATCAGGTCGGCCATCGTCCGGCGGATCTGGTGGTCGGACTGCTGCACGCCCTTGGCGTCGAAGTCGCGGCGGATCTTGAGGAAGACATCCTCCTCGCCGGCCTTCTCGAAGTCCGCAGCGATCACTTCCCTGGCATAGGCCTCGGCCTCGGCGCCGGTCTTGCCGAGGAGCCCCGCCGCCCACAGGCCGAGAAGCTTGTTCCGGCGCGACTCGGCCTTGAACTGCAGTTCGGCGTCGTGCGCGAACTTGCTTTCGAAGGCATCCTTGCGCTTGTCGAAGGTCGTCATCCGGCGAAGCTCCCTTGCGGCCCTAAGGCGGCCTTGCATATCCCGCGAATGGGCCTAAATCAACGGACGTGGCCTGGAGCGCATCCCACCTGCCGTCCCCAACCGTCATTGTGCGCTTGCGAACGATCGAATAAGGTCGCCGCACAGGCGGCGCATCTCCTGTGAGTCGCGCTATCCAGTTGATGCCACAGGGTTTTGTTGATCGGACCGACCTGATGGATTTCCTCAAACCGCGGTATGTGCCCATGAAGAGTCGTCGGCGCATCTATGAAGGCAAGGCCAAGATACTGTTCGAAGGGCCGGAGCCCGGCACGCTTGTCCAGTTCTTCAAGGACGACGCAACCGCCTTCAACAAGAAAAAGCACGAAGTCGTCGACGGCAAGGGCGTCCTCAACAACCGGATTTCCGAGCACATCTTCATCCATCTCAACCGGATGGGGATTCCGACCCATTTCATCAAGCGGCTGAACATGCGCGAGCAGCTCATCCGCGAGGTCGAGATCATCCCGCTCGAAGTCGTCGTCCGCAACGTCGCCGCCGGCTCGCTCTCGACCCGGCTCGGCATCGAGGAAGGCACCGTCCTGCCCCGCTCGATCATCGAGTTCTATTACAAGAACGACGAATTGAACGACCCGATGGTCTCGGAGGAGCACATCACCGCATTCGGCTGGGCGACCCCGCAGGAGATCGACGACGTCATGGCGCTCGCCATCCGCGTCAACGACTTCCTCTCCGGGCTCTTCCTAGGCGCCGGCATCCAGCTGGTCGATTTCAAGATCGAATGCGGAAGGCTGTGGGAAAACGACATGATGCGGATCGTCGTCGCCGACGAGATCTCGCCGGATTCCTGCCGCCTGTGGGACATCCAGACCAAGGACAAGCTCGACAAGGACCGCTTCCGCCGCGACATGGGAGGGCTGGTCGAGGCCTACCAGGAAGTGGCGCGCCGGCTTGGCATTCTCCTCGAACAGGAACGCCCCAAGGGCACCGGTCCGGTCCTCGTCCAGTAGAGCTTCGCGCCAGCGATGAAGGCGCAGGTCACGGTCACGCTGAAACCGGGCGTCCTCGATCCGCAAGGCAAGGCGATCGAGGGCGCCCTTTCGTCTTTGGGCTTCGGCGGCGTCGCATCGGTGCGCCAGGGCAAGGTCTTCGAGATCGAACTCGCCGAGACCGACCGGACGAAGGCCGAAACCGCGTTGAAGGCGATGTGCGAGAGGCTCCTCGCCAACACGGTGATTGAGGATTACCGGGTTTCCATCGCCTAAAGGTCGCGATGATCTGCGCTGGGCTTGCGCGGAACGATGTTCGACTCGATCGCATCGGACGCCGACCTGATTTGACCGAGCCGGCCCCGGTCAAATAGCCACAAGCTCGCCACACGGTTGAAGTCCTCTCGCCCAATGCGTCGGACGGTCGCCACCCTCTTCCTCGCTCTGTTTGCTTTTCCGGCATTCGCAGGCAGCGCCAGCGTGAAGCTGGCGGGCGCGCGGGTCGAGTACGATCCGGCGGTCTGGCGGGTCGCGGGCGCGGAAGAGACCGCGGCTCTCGTCTTTACCTGCATTGCGGCCGACTGCGACAACGAACCGACCCTGTTCGCCTCCGCCCGACCAATTGCCACGCTCGCCGAGGAAGACGGATGCACCGGCGCTGCGGCCTATCGGGAACCCGTAGGCATCCCGGTTCCCTCCGCACCCGACCGCATCGCGTTTTCTGCATGGTCGGTCTGGAGCGGCTGTCGCGCGCTCGATGCGCCCGTGCTGATTGCTTGCGGGCTTCACAAGGGTATCGCCTACGGTTTTTCCAGCACCCTCGTCTCAGGCTGCAACCGGTCTCCCGACCTGCCGCCGGCACGGCTCGTCGAACTCCTGTCCGCCGTCCGACCCATTGCTCCGGAATGACGGGAACGATCTCGCTCTCCGCACCCCTTCCCCGCGGGGAATCGCGCCGGCCCGTACCGGCCCGGCGCCCTTGAGGAATCGCGTCCCAACCCGTAGGTAGCGGGCGGGGTTCCGCCGGGATACGCTCGCGACATGAAAGCCGCCGTCATCGTCTTTCCCGGCTCGAACCGCGACCGCGACATGCTGGCCGCGCTCGAAGCCGTATCGGGGCGAAAGCCCCTCGCCGTCTGGTACGCCGAGACCGATCTGCCGCCCGTCGACCTGATCGTGCTGCCCGGCGGTTTCTCCTATGGCGATTACCTCCGCTCCGGCGCGATTGCCGCACGCGCCCCGGTGATGCGGGCGGTTGCCGAGCGCGCCGCGGCCGGCGTCCCCGTCCTCGGCGTCTGCAACGGCTTCCAGATCCTCTGCGAGGCCGGCCTGCTGCCGGGTGTGCTGATGCGGAACGCCAGCCTCCGCTTTGTCTGCCGCGAGGTGCATCTTCGCGTCGAGACCGTCGAGACGATCTTCACTTCGCGCTATCGCAAGGGCGAGGTCATCCGCTGCCCGGTCGCCCACGGCGACGGCAATTACCGGGCCGATGAGGCAACGCTCGCGCGTCTGGAAGGAGAAGGCCGGGTCGTCTTCCGCTATGTCGATGCGGCCGGTCGCCGGTCGGAGGAGAGCAACCCGAACGGGTCTGCGAACGCCATTTCGGGGATTCTCGACCGGCGCCGCCGGGTGCTCGGGATGATGCCGCATCCCGAGGACCTGATCGAACCGATGCATGGCGGGAGCGACGGCCGCCCGCTCTTCGAGAGCCTTCTCTCCAGCCTGGAGGTCGCCGCTTGAACCGGATGTCAGCCCGCCTTGCCGCCTGTGCCGGTCTCCTGCCCCTTGCGGTCGGGCCCGCCGCGGCGGCCAATTCCGACAAGGCCTACCAGCTTGCGACCACGATCGGCCCGATCATCGAGAAGTGCTGGATCAAGTCGAACGATCCGGCCTTCGCCGACTACATCTATTCGCCCGAGCCCAATGCGAGCAGCGGCCCGCGCATCCTGATCGTGCCGCGGAAGAACCCGGCCGCCGCCCCGGCGCTGGCGATCCAGATCAATCCCGAAGGCACGCATGTCAGCGTCTTCGGGCGGCTTGCCGAATCGCCTCAGGCCGGCCGGATTTCGGCCGACCTGAAGCGTTGGCTGGCGGGCGGTTCGGAATGCAGCTAGGGAATTCCTAGCCGCCGATCCGCTGCGCCTGGTAGCCCTCGGTATCGTTGACCACCGTGTTCTGATCGACACGGCGGAGCGAGACCGTCGCCGGCGCCTGGCCCGGGATTTCCTCGGTCAGCGTGAACTGCTCGCCGCCCACGCCCTGCACCTTCCAGTTGCCCGAGATCGGCTGGGTCGAGCCCGGCTGGCCGTTGATCGCCATGGTCACCACGCCGACGAAGGTGCCGTCGGGCCGGAACTGGGTCGTCACGGTCTGGCTGAACTGATAGCCGCTGTTCATCGTATTGATGACCGCCTGCCAGGTGCCGACGAGGAACTGACGCCACTGGTTCTCGACCGGAATCGGCGGCGGCAGGTTGGCGAAGAGCGGCTTCAGGTCGGCCTGCTTGTCGGCGGTTTGCCAGGCGGCGTCACCCGACTTCCAGGTGAGCGTCTGCGGGGTCAGCCGGCGCGCGTCGACCTCGGCCTTGAGCTGTTCGATGGTGAACGGTCCGGCTGCCTGGCCGTTCTGCTCAATGAAATAGGCGGC
>DASRGK010000081.1:0-27411 GCA_035651055.1 Bauldia sp. | reverse complement strand
CCGAGCGACGGCGAGCCGGGCGGCAGGCCGAAGCCAAGGAAATCGAGCGAGGTCAGCGTCGTGATCGAGCCGTTGAGGATGAAGGGCAGGAAGGTCAGCGTCGCCACCATCGCGTTCGGCAGGAGGTGCCGGAACATGATGGTGATGTTGGAGACGCCGAGCGCCCGGGCGGCGTTGACGTATTCGAAGTTGCGTCCGCGCAGGAATTCGGCGCGCACCACCCCGACCAGCGATACCCACGAGAACAGGAGGAGGATGCCGAGGAGAACGAAGAAGCTCGGCACGATCACCGACGACAGAATGAGGAGCAGGTAAAGGGCCGGGATCGCCGTCCAGACCTCGATGAAGCGCTGCATGCCGAGGTCGATCCAGCCGCCGAAGTAGCCTTGCACCGCGCCCGCCAAGACGCCGATCACCGACGAGACGATGGCCAGCACCAGCCCGAATTCGACCGAGATACGGAAGCCGTAGATGAGCCGGGCGACGACGTCGCGGCCCTGATCGTCGGTGCCGAGCCAGTTCCAGTTGCCGAGCGTGCAGTTGCGGTCGTTGACGCCCTCCGCGTAGTGCGAACAGCGCGTCTCCTTGTCCATCATCCACCACGGACGCGCCGGCACCGGCTCGGCAGTCTCGTTGTTGACGCTGCGGTAGGAGTAGCGGATGGGCGGCCAGACCATCCAGCCGTTGGCGAGGATCTCGTCCTGGATGTAGGGGTCGCGGTAATCGGTGGTGGCGAGGAAGCCGCCGAACTTCGACTCGGGATAGTTGTTGAAGACCGGGAACAGAATCTCGCCCTTGTAGGAGATGACGATCGGCCGGTCGTTGGCGATGAATTCGGCGAACAGCGACACGAAGAAGAGAACGAAGAAGATCCACAGCGACAGGTAGCCGCGGCGGTTGGCCTTGAGGTTGCGGAGGCGGCGCTGGTTGATCGGGGACAGCGACCACCAGGCGCGCTTCGGCGGCGGCTGCGTCTGTCCGGGTTCCGGCTGGATCGTCTCGTAGCCGCGTTTCTCGAGAATCTGGTCCACCGCTTCAGACCTCGCGCGTCTCGAAATCGATCCGCGGATCGATCCACGTATAGGTGAGGTCGGAGACGAGGTTGATGATCAGCCCCATCAGCGAAAAGATGTAGAGCGTGGCGAAGACCACCGGATAATCGCGGTTGAGCACCGACTCGAAGCCGAGGAGGCCGAGCCCGTCGAGCGAGAAGATCGTCTCGATGAGCAGCGAGCCGGTGAAGAAGGCGCTGATGAAGGCGCCGGGAAAACCGGCAATCACGATCAGCATCGCGTTCCGGAAGACGTGCCGGTAGAGCACCCGTCGCTCCGACAGGCCCTTCGCCCGCGCCGTCATCACGTATTGCTTGCGGATCTCGTCGAGGCACGAGTTCTTGGTGAGCAGCGTCGTGGTTGCGAATGCCGACAGGCCGATGGCGATGAGCGGCAGGACGAGGTGCCAGAAATAGTCGAGGATCTTCTGCGGCCACGGCAGGACCGACCAGTTGTCGGAGGTGAGGCCGCGGAGCGGGAAGAAATCGAAGAACGATCCGCCGGCGAACAGGATGATGAGCAAGATCGCGACCAGGAATCCGGGCAGCGCGTAGCCGATGACGATGACGGCGCTCGTCCACGTATCGAAGCGGGTGCCGTCCTTCAGCGCCTTGCGGATGCCGAGCGGGATCGAGATCAGGTAGGAGATGAGCGTCATCCACAGGCCGAGCGAGATCGAGACCGGCATCTTCTCGCCGATCAGCTTGAGCACGCTCACGTCGCGGAAATAGCTCTGGCCGAAGTCGAAGCGGGCGTAGTTCCACAGCATCAGCCCGAAGCGCTCGAGCGGCGGCTTGTCGAAGCCGAACTGCTTCTCGAGCTGCTTGATGAATTCCGGGTCGAGGCCCTGCGCGCCGCGGTATTTCGAGGTGAGATTGTCGGCGCCGGCCTGCTGCCCGGCATTGACCCCGGCGAAATCGCCGCCGCCGCCGGAAATGCGCGCCGTCGCCGCGACATCGGTGCCGGTCAGCTGTGCGATGACCCGCTCGACCGGGCCGCCGGGCGCGAACTGCACGATGACGAAGTTGATCGCCATGATCCCGATGATGGTCGGGATGATGAGGAGCAGTCGCCGGAGGATGTAGGCGGCCATCAGGGCGTCGGTTCTAGCCGTCCGGTTTGCCGATTGCGGCGGCGCGCTCGCGGTCGAACCACCAGGTCACTTCCGGCGTGAAGGCATAGGCAGGCTTCTCCTGCGGCCACCCGAACAGGTCCCAGTGACCGACCCGGTGATTCTCCTGATACCAGTTCTCGACCCAGTAGTGGCCGTTCCTGAGGATACGGTCGATCGAGCGCGTGATACCGATCAGCTCGGCACGCGAGGAGACGGTGGGCAGCTTGTCGAGGAGCGCGTCGACGGCCTTGTCCTTGATGCCGGCGAAATTGTAGCTCCCCGGCGTGTCGGCCGCCTGCGAGCCGAAAATCTGCTTCAGCCCGTCGAGCGGGGTTGCCGACAGGGACAGCGCGAACATGATCACGTCGAAATCGAAGGTGTTCTGGCGCTGGTCGTACTGGACCGGGTCGACCTGGCGGATGGTCGCGTTGATGCCGATCGCCTTGAGGTTCTCGGTGTAGGGGCCGAGCACGCGTTCGAACACCGCGGCATCGTTGAGGAACTCGATCTCGAAGGGAGCGCCTTCCTCGTCGACCAGCGCGTCGCCCTGCTGGCGCCAGCCCGCGGCGGCGAGGAGGTCCGAGGCTTCCTTGAGGCGCTTGCGGTCGCGGCTGGCGGAGCCGTCGCTCGCCGCCGGCACGAAAGGCGGCCCGAATATCTCGGGCGGCAGGTCATGGCGGAGCGGATCGAGGTATTTCAGCTCGTCCGCCGTCGGCACACCCTCGGCCTTGAAGTCGGACTTCTCGAAGTAGGAACTGAGGCGCGTATAGGAGCCGAAGAAGAGATTGCGGTTGGTCCACTCGAAGTCGAAGGCGAGGCCGACGGCGAGCCGCGTGCGCGGGTCGCGGAACTTCGCCCGGCGGGTGTTGAAGAACCAGCCCTGGAAGGAAGGGCGCATCTCCTGCGGGAAGAGCGACTTCTTCACCCGGCCGTCATTGACCGCGGGGAAGTTGTAGTCCTGCGCCCAGGTGATCGAGGTGAATTCCTCGCGGTAGGTGATGTCGCCCTTCTTGAACGCCTCGAAGGCCGGCTGGCGCTCGGCGAAGAAGTCGATGCGGATGACGTCGAAATTGTTGAAGCCGACGTTGACCGGGAGCGTCGCACCCCAGTAGTCGGCGACGCGCTCGTACTCGATGTAGCGCCCGGCGCTCAGCCTGCCGACCTTGTAGGCTCCCGATCCGAGGGGGATGTCGAGGCTGGAAGAGTCGAACGGATGCGAGGTGTAGTAGGCCTTCGAGAAGATCGGCAGGCCGCAGATTGTGAGGATCGTGTAACGGTTCTGCTTGCCCGAAAGCGTCACGACGACGGTGCGTGGGTCGCGCGCCTCCGCCTTCACCATCTCGGTTATGTCCTGCGAGATGTTGGGGTGCCCCTTCTCCTTGAGCAGCATCAGCGAGAAGGCGACGTCTTCGGCCGTCAGCGGCGAGCCGTCGTGGAAGCGCGGGCCCTCGCGCAGATGGAAGGTATAGGTGTTGCGGTCCTCCGCGACGTCGACGCTCTCCGCGAGCAGGCCGTAGACGCTGTCCGGCTCGTCGGCGGCGCCGGTCATCAGCGTGTCGAAGGTGAGTTCCATCCGCGGCGGCGCATCGCCCTTCAGGATGAAGGAATTGAGCGTGTTAAACGTCTGGGTCGACTGGTTGTAGAGCCAGTTGGGCGGCTGGAAATTCATCCGCCCGCCCTTCGGCGCGTTGGGATTGATGTAGCCGAAGTGCTCGAATCCCGGCGGATATTTGAGGTCGCCGAAGACCGACAGCCCGTGCAGGCCGGTCTTGCCGGCCGCCCAGGCATAAGGCCTGAGCGCCGTGAAGGCCGCGGCCGCTCCCGCCAGCTTCAGTGCGGTGCGGCGCGACAGGCCTCTCATTGCGCGCTCCCCAGTTTCGCCGCCTTGTCGGGGTCGTACCACCAGACGTTCGGGAAGCCGATGCTGTATTCCGGCAGGTTCGCCGGGTGCGAGAAACGGTCCCACCGCGCGACCCGCGACGCCCGCAGCGTCCAGCCGGGGACGAGGTAGTGGTTCCAGAGCAGGACGCGGTCGAGCGCCTTGGTCGCGGCGACCAGCTCGTCGCGGTCCCTGGTGACGAGGATGTGCTTGATGATCGCGTCGACCGCGGGATCGCTGATCCCGCCGTAGTTGCGTGAGCCGTCGCGGGTGGCCGACTGCGAACCGAAGAACTCGGTCTGCTCGTTGCCGGGCGACATCGACTGCGTCCAGCCGCTGTAGATGATGTCGAAGTCGCGGCTGCGGACGCGGTTCTCGTACTGGGCCGAGTCGGCGGTGCGGATGTCGAGGGCGATACCGATCTTGGCGAGCTCGGTCTGATAACGGAGCGCGATCTTCTCGTAGAGCGGTCCGTTCATCAGGAACTCGACGTGCATCTGCTGGCCCTGCGCGTTGAGGAGCTTGTTGTCCTGGAGGTTCCAGCCGGCATCCTTCAGGAGCGCCAGCGCCTTGCGGAGATTGTCGCGCTGCTGGGTGGGCGTATCGTTGAGCGGGTTGGCATAGACCTTGGTGAAGACCTCCGGCGGAACCTTGTCCTTCACCTCGTTGAGGATCTCCAGTTCGCGGCCCTGCGGCAGGCCGGAAGAGGCGAGCGGGATGCCGTCGAAATAGCTCTTCAGGCGCGTGTACTGGCCGTAGAAGAGCGTCTTGTTGATCTCCTCATAGGGGAAGGCGAGGTCGAAGGCCTGGCGGACGCGGATGTCCCTGAACGGGTCGCGGTTGAGATTGAAGACGAATCCGACCATCAGGCCGGCGGAGCGGTAGGGCTGCTCGAACAGCTCCATCACCACTTTCTTGTCCTTGACCGCCGGGAAGTCGTAGCCGGTCGCCCAGACGCGGGCGGAGGGCTCGACCCGCCAGTCGGTCTGTCCGGCCTTGAAGGCCTCGAACTCGACCGTCTCGTCGCGGAAATACTCGTAGCGGATCTCGTCGAAATTGTTCTCGCCGACGTTGACCGGCAGGTCCTTGCCCCAGTAGTCGGGCACGCGCTCGTAGGAGATGGTCCGACCCGCGACGACGCTCTTTATCCGGTAGGGGCCGGACCCGAGCGGGGGCTCGAGCGTGCTCTTCGAAATGTCGCGCTTGTTGCCGTTGGTGTCGGTGCCTTCCCAGTAGTGCTTGGGCAGGATGACGAGCTGGCCGACGATGTGCGGCAGCTCGCGGTTGCCCGGCCCGTCGAAGGTGAAGGTGACCTCGTTGTCGGCGGTTTTCTCGGCCTTGACGACGTGCTGGTAGTAGTAGGCCTGGCTCGGATTGATCTCCTTCAGCTTCTCGAAGGAATAGACGACGTCGTCGACGGTCACCGGTTCGCCGTCATGCCACCTGGCGCCCTGACGCAAACGGTAGGTGACGGAGGAATAATCCGGCGGGAACTTGAGCGACTCGGCGAGGAGCCCGTATTCGGTCGAGACCTCGTCCTCGGAGGGCACCATCAGGGTGTCGTAGATGAGCCCGAGTCCCGACGGCGTCGTGCCCTTCGGCGTCACGAAGTTGAGCGAGTCGAACGTCCCGGTATCCGAGAAGCGGACAAGTCCGCCCTTCGGAGCGTCGACGTTGACGTAGTCGAAATGCTTGAAATCAGCGGGATATTTCGGCGTGGGATCGATCAGGCTGGTGGCGTGGAGCCATTCGCCATCGGCTGCACCGGCGGCGCCCGCGATCGCGCTCAGCGCCGCGGCGGCCAGCACCGTCATGAATCTCCGCATCCTTGATCCTCTGGTGAAACACCTCGGCGGCATATTAAGGGCGCTGTCGTGTGAAATCAGCGGCGCCCGGTCATCTTACCGAAATTTAAGGCAGGATCAGCTGCGCCGGCCGGCGGGTTCGATGCCCGCCGAATGGGGCCGCAGCAAGGCTGTTTCGGCGCCGGCTACTGGGCAGGCGCCGGCGGCGTGGCCGGCGCGGCAGGATTGGGCGGATTGGAGCCGGGCGGGGTCGCTGCCGCAGGAGCGGTCGCAGCAGGCGCCGCGGTGCCGCCCGCTGCGGGCGCGCTGGCATCCGCGGCCGGCGGCGGCGGAACGGGGAGCGGGTTCGGCGAGAGCGTTCGCAGGTAGTCGATGACGTTGGCGCGGTCCTCCGGCTTGGGGAGGCCGGCGAAGCCCATCGCGGTTCCCGGCACGAAGGCCTTCGGGCTGGTCAGGAACTTGTCGAGGTCCGCGAACGTCCACTTGCCGCCAGCCGCACGCCGGTCGAGCATGGCCTTGGAATACGGGAACCCTTCCATGTGGGCGGCCGGCGCACCGACGACGTTATAGAGATTGGGGCCGGCCGGGCCGCGCGCGCCGCTCGGGTCCAAGGAATGGCAGCCGAGGCATTTCTTGGCGATCGCCTGGCCGGCCGCAGGATCGGCCGAGGCAAGGCGCACCTCGATCGGCGCGACCGCCGCGGCCGCCGGCGTGCCGCCATCCGGCGTCTCGGCGACCGCGATCACGAAGCCGGGCTTCTCGGGGACCGCCTGGGCATAGATCATCTCGCCGATGATGCCGAGCGCCATGACGCCGAGCGCCGTCGCCAGCACCGCACCGGCGATCTTGTTGAATTCAAAGCTGTCCATGTCCCGCCCGATTCCGCGCGCCTCGCCGTTTGCCGGCGGGAAACTACAGGCTTTCGGAGAGTTTCAGCAACCCCTATAAGCGGCGCGTTTTGAGACTTTTTGCCACCCGGCCACGCCTTTGACGGCAAATCCCGAAACGATCGTGCTGATCCCCGCCCGGATGGCGGCGACGCGCCTTCCGGGGAAGCCGCTCGCCGATATCCACGGCGAGCCGATGATCGTCCATGTCTGGCGGCGCGCCGTCGAGGCGGATGTCGGCCGCGTCGTGGTGGCGACCGACGACGAGGGGATTGCGGGGGCGGTGCGCAAGGCCGGTGGCGAGGCGGCGATGACGCGCCGGGACCATCTCAACGGCACCGCCCGCATTCACGAGGCGCTTGCCCACCTAAAGAGCAGCGCGGAAGTTGTCGTCAACCTGCAGGGCGACATACCGACGGTTGCGGCGGCGAGCGTGCGTGCGGCGCTGCGTCCGCTTGCCGAGCCGGCCGTCGCCATCGCAACCATCGCGGCGGAGATCGTGCGCGAGGACGAGCGCATCAATCCCAACGTCGTCAAGGTGGTGGGCACGCCCGCGGGCGCCGGGCTGATCCGCGCCCTCTATTTCACCCGCGCCACCGCGCCCTGGGGCGAGGGCCCGCTCTACCACCATATCGGCCTCTACGCCTATCGCCGCGAAGCGCTCGAACGCTACGTCCGCCTGCCGCCGTCGCCGCTGGAACTGCGCGAGAAGCTCGAACAGCTGCGCGCGCTCGAAAACGGCATGCGCATCGACGTGGCGCTGGTCGAGACGGTGCCGCTCGGGGTCGACACGCCCGCCGACCTCGCCCGGGCGCGGGAGTTGCTGCGGCCCTAGGGCCGCGGCTTCGGCTTTCCGCCCGCGCCGGCCTGCGCTAAACCCTCGCGCGCGAAGAAGGGCAGGGCACCATGGCGAAAATGAAGAGAATCGCGTTCCAGGGCGAGCCGGGAGCCAACTCCCACATCGCCTGCCAGGACATGCATCGCGACCACGAGCCGATGCCCTGCGCCACGTTCGAGGACTGCTTCCAGGCGGTGCACGACGGCAAGGCGGCGCTGGCGATGATCCCGATCGACAATTCGATCGCCGGGCGCGTGGCCGACATCCACCACCTCCTGCCGACCTCCGGCCTGCATATTGTCGGGGAGTATTTCCTGCCGATCCATTTCCAGCTGATGGCGCCGCCTTCGGCCAGTCTGGCCAGCATCAAATCGGTCCACAGCCACATCCACGCCCTCGGTCAGACGCGGAAATTCATCCGCGAGCATGGCTGGAAGGCGATGGTGGAGGGCGACACGGCCGGGGCGGCCCGGCTGGTGGCCGAGCGCGGCGACCCGACCCAGGCCGCGCTCGCCCCGGTGCTCGCCGCCGAGCTCTACGGTCTGAAGATTCTCAAGCGGAACGTCGAGGACGAGTCGCATAACACGACCCGCTTCATCGTCCTGTCGAAGAAGGAGACCTGGGCGAAGGCCGGCAACGGCCCGGTGATCACCACCTTCGTCTTCCGCGTCCGCAACGTCCCGGCGGCGCTCTACAAGGCGATGGGCGGCTTTGCCACCAATGGCGTCAACATGACCAAGCTCGAGAGCTACCAGCTGAACGGGCAGTTCTTCGCCACGCAATTCTACGCCGACGTCGATGGCCACCCGGACGACCGGCCGCTGAAGCTGGCGCTGGAGGAACTGGCGTTCTTCTCGACCGAGGTGCGGATTCTCGGGGTCTACCCCGCCAGCCCCGGCAGGAAAGGGCTGGAATAGCCGCAGGTGCGGGGCGCCAGGCTCCTGCCTGGGCGGGTTGAGGCCAGCAACCCCGACCGCTTTCGCGACCGCAGCCGCCGGCCGGCAGACCAGCTCGGCGGGCGCTTCCTCGAATCCGCAAATTAATCGATCATTTAGCTAAAATTGTAAGCAGCGCTTCACCAGCAGCCGTGGATTGGCACACCCCGCGTGGAACCGTTGCCCCAATTGGTCGTTGGCACCTCATGGAAAAGCGGCAGAATCCCTCCGGAGTAGCGGTCCTCATCGTCGAGGACGAGTTCCTGTTGCGCGAGTTCGCTGCGGATATCCTCGCGGACAACGGTTTTTCCGTCTTCCAGGCGCGGGACGCCGGCCAGGCGCTGGTCGTGCTGGACGAGCATCCCGAGATCGAAATCCTCTTCACCGACATCAACATGCCGGGAAGCATGGATGGGCTGGGCCTCGCCCGGGAGGTGGCCCGGCGGTATCCGGCCATCCACCGGCTGATCACCTCGGGGCGGATGAACATTTCCGCCGCGGACGCGCTCCGGGGTGGGATGCGGTTCATCCAGAAGCCCTATATGCCGCGGGACGTGGTGCAGACGATCCGCGAAATGCTGGCGGGCGGCGAAGACCGGAGCGAATCCCGCGGAGGTGCGCCGGGTGGGTCCTACCGCTCGGCCTGGCCCGACGGGCATCCGGCCTAAGCCCACTTCCTCCGGGTTGGGCCACCACCCGGGCCCAAGGCGGAACTTGCGGGCGTAACCCCCCACGCCGTGCCGATGTCGGGCCGGTCACTTCCGCGCGAAAATGATCTCCACCCGGCGGTTCAGTTGCCGCCCGACGGGATCGTCCGATCCGTCCGGCCTGGTGTTCGGGGCGACCGGCTTTGTCGCGCCAAAGCCTTTCAGCGCAAATTTGATCTTGCCGACATCGCCCTTCGCGACCAGCCAGTCGCGCACCGAGGTCGCCCGCGCCAGGGAGAGTTTCTGGTTATGCGCGGCCGAGCCCTTGGCGTCGGTATGGCCGTTGATCCTGACCGTGCCCTTGGCGCCGGTACGGATGAGTTCGGCCGCGGCGGCGAGCGCCGGCACCGCCTGCGGGCGGATATCGGCCTTGTCGAAGTCGAAGAGAATGTCGCCGGAAAGTTCGATCGTGATCTCCTTCGGCGCCTCCTTGACCGTGATGAGGTCCTCGGTCGTGGCGACCAGATCGCGGGTTTCGGCGACAAGGTCCTTCGTGGTGGAGGTGAGGTCCTTCGTGGTCGGCACGAGGTCGCGCGTGCCTTCGGCGGCGAGCGCCGACGGCGCGGCAAGCGCGATCAGGAAGGCGAGGACGGCGCGCATGGCCTGTCCCCGGTCAGGGGCCGGTGACCGGCACCCCGTCGAGCGGCAGGAAGAGCGGCGCGATGGCCGTCATCATCTTCACCTCGGCCGGCGGCTCGGGAAACTTCGCCCAGACGGTGACGCTGCCCTTGGCCGGCACCTTGGTCAGCGTGTCGGTGCAGATGCACTTGCCGTCCGAGTCGCGCATGACGAGGTGGCGCTTCTTGTTGGCGCCGTCGATCAGGTAGATACCGCTCACCTGCTTGCAGCCTTCGTTGCCGTTGGCGCGCATCTCGCAGGCCAGGTCCGCTTCCTTGTCGGTATCGTTGTAGATCCTGAGCGTCAGCGTTACGCCGCCGCTTCCGTCGCGTTTGAGGTCGATCGCCTCGGCCCGGAAGCCGGGCTCGGTGCTTTCGGCGATGGCGCCGGCACGAGCCGTTGCCGGAAACTGAAACGGCAAGGAAATCAGGCTGAAGACGGCAACGGCGAGCGGGATTCGTCTCATGAGACCCTCCACTTTCGTGTCCGACCTGACCAGAATAACGCGCAGCCGGGCCGCGGGGCTACCCCTCCGCCCAGGCGGCGATGATCCGGCTGGCGATGGCGATCGTCGGCGGGCATTTCAGCCCGTCGGGATGCGTTCCCGCGATCATCGACTTCACTTCCTCGCGCGGGAACCACCGGCACGCCTCGAGTTCGGCCTCGTCGCGCGTAACCTCGGACGACAAGGCCTCGGCGTGGCAGCCGATCATCAGCGAGGATGGGAAGGGCCAGGGCTGGCTGGCGTGGTAGCGCACGCGCCCGATCCTGATGCCGGATTCCTCGAAGGTCTCGCGCCTGACCGCATTCTCGATCGTCTCGCCCGGCTCGACGAAGCCGGCGAGGCACGAATACATGCCCGGCGCGAAGCGCGCCTGGCGCCCGAGCAGGCAGCGCTCGCCGTCGATGGCGAGCATGATGACCACCGGGTCGGTGCGCGGAAAATGCTCCGCCTTGCAGGACGGACAGTCGCGCCGGTAGCCGCCGATCTTAACCTCGGTCGGATGGCCGCAGACCGAGCAGAACCGGTGCTTCAGGTGCCAGTTGGAAAGCGCCCGCGCCTGTGCCAGCGCCCCCAGATGGGCCGGGTCGACGGTGCCTTCGATGGCGAGCGACCGGAGGTCGATGAGGCGGATGACGCTTTCGTCGACCTTCTCGGTTTCCGGAATGGTCGCGGCGAGCCGCGGGCCGGTCTCGGTCCAGCCGAGGAGGACCACGTCATGGGCGAGGCCGCCGAGGTCGCCGGCCTCGGTTTCGAGGAACAGCGGATCGTCACCGCGGAGCAGCGCCTTGTCGCCGCGGAAGAGATAGATGCGCGCGTCGCGGTCGGAGAGCGCGGCGGCGATTGCGTCCTCGCCGCGCTTCTCGCTCCGCCGGTCGATGCGGTTGCCGGCAAAGCCGGTGAGCGAACTCGGCTCCTCGGCCGGGAGGCCATCGAAGAAGCTTGGCATGAGCAAGACTCGCGGGGATCAGGCGGGGAGGGCGGTGAGGATCTTCTCGACCAGTCTATCCCGCTCCGCCTTGTCATAGGCAACCTTCTCGCCGAACCCCCAGACCGGGCGCGGCCAGGCGGCATCGCCGCGGAATCGCGCGACGGCATGGACGTGGAGCTGGGCAACGATATTGCCGATCGCGGCGACGTTCAGCTTGTCGCAGCCGGTGGCCGAGCGCAGCGCGCCCGACACGGCGACGATCTCGGCAAACAGGGCGGAACGCCGATCCTCGTCGAGGTCGATGATTTCCGAGACGCCCGGGATGCGCGGCACGAGGATCAGCCAGGGAAAACGCGCGTCATCGATCAGGCGCAGCTCGCAAAGCGGCAACGCCGATACCGGGTGGGAGTCCGCGGCGAGCCGCGGATCGAGGACGAAACTGCTCATCTCGGCGCACTTCAAGGCCAAAGCGCGGTGGACGGCAAGGGTCGCCGCCCTTGCACCGGCGGCCCCGGCAGACGATATTCTCGTCGGGAGGTTGGTGGTGGACGAGCCACTCGCCAACCGGGTCAGGTCCGGAAGGAAGCAGCCCTAACGAGCCAGGCACGGGTCATTGTGCCAGCCTCCCACCCTCAAGGATCGACTGGGCCGGTTGCACCCCGCGGGCGTCCTCCGCCCGGCAGGACGATGGCGTGATGGACGGAACCGACAGCCCGAGCCCCGCTGCCCCCTACCGGGTCCTCGCCCGGAAATACCGGCCGCAGAGCTTCGCCGATCTCATCGGCCAGGAGCCGATGGTCCAGACCCTTACCAACGCATTCCGCTCCGGCCGCATCGCGCAGGCCTACATGCTGACCGGCGTGCGCGGCGTCGGCAAGACCACGACGGCCCGCATCCTCGCCCGCGCGCTCAACTATTCGATCCCCGGCAAGGTCGACACGCCGACCATCGACATGACCGAACTCGGCGAGCATTGCGCCGCGATCATGGAAGGCCGCCATATCGACGTGATCGAGATGGACGCGGCCTCGCATAACGGCATCGAGGACATCCGCGAGATCATCGAGGCGGCGCGCTACCGGCCGGCGGTCGCCCGCTACAAGGTCTACATCCTCGACGAAGTCCACATGCTCTCCAAGGCCGCCTTCAACGGCCTCCTGAAGACGCTGGAAGAGCCGCCGGAGCACGTGAAGTTCATCTTCGCCACGACCGAGATCCGCAAGGTTCCGGTCACCATCCTGTCGCGCTGCCAGCGCTTCGACCTGCGACGGATCGGGGCGAGCCGGCTCGCCGACCTGATGCGCGATATCACCGCGAAGGAAGGCGTGGCGATCGAGCCGGAGGCGCTCCTCATGATCGCGCGCGCCGCGGAGGGTTCGGCGCGCGATTCCCTTTCGATCCTCGACCAGGCGATCGCGCATGCGCACGGGCCGGTCGAGGCACAGGCGGTGCGCGCCATGCTCGGTCTCGCCGACCGCGGTGTCGTCCTCGACCTGTTCGCGGAGGTGATGCGCGGCGATATCGCCGCCGCGCTTGCCCGCCTGAAGGACCTCTACGACGTCGGCGCCGACCCGTCCGTGGTCCTGGAGGACCTCGCCGCCTTCACCCATGTCGTCACGCGCCTGAAGCTCGCTCCCGCAGAGGTCGAGGACGAGGCGCTCACCGAGGACGAGAAGAGCCGCGGGGCGGAGTTTGCCGGCAAGCTGTCGCTGCGCACGCTGGTCCGTGCCTGGCAGATGCTGCTCAAGGGCATCGAGGAAACGCGCGAGGCGCCGCGGCCGCTCGCCGCCGCCGACATGGTGCTGGTGCGCATCGCGCATGCTGCCGACCTGCCGACGCCGGACGAGGCGCTGAAGGCGCTGCGGGACGGCGGCGGTTCGATGCGGGCCGCTTCGCCCCCTCCGGCCGGCCCCGCCGCGCCCGAGCCGCGGCCGCGCATGGCGGCGGTCGGCGGCGGCGGCGCCGCCCGCGCGGCGCGGCCGGATCCCGAGCCGGCGACGATGGCGGCACCGGCCTCCCGCGTCGAAACGTTCGCGGACCTGGTCGCGCTCGCCGCCGAGAAGCGCGAACTGAAGCTGAAGCACGCGCTCGAACATGAGGTCCGGATCATCCGCTTCGAGCCGGGCACGATCGAGCTGAGCCTCACCCCCGAGGCGGGGCCGGGGTTGGTCGGGCTGCTTTCCGCGCAGCTGGAAAAATGGACCGGGCGGCGCTGGATGATCGCGGTGGGCGCCGCCGAGGGTGCCCGCACGATTGCCGAGGCGAGGCGCGATGCGCGCTCGCGCCTGGTCGAGGACGCCCGCGCCGAGCCGCTGGTCGCCGCGGTGCTGGCGCGGTTCCCCGGCGCCGAGATCGTCGACGTGCGGGTGCGCGATGCCGAGGGCGGCTTTGCCGCCACCCCGCAAGCCGATGCGTCCGGCGAGCGCTTCGACGACGAACCGCCAATCGACGACTAGAGCCGGAGAACGCCATGCGCGACCTGATGGGCATGATGAAGCAGGCGAAGCAGATCCAGGAGAAGATGCAGAATCTCCAGGACGAGGCCGCCGGCCTCACCGTCGAGGGCATCGCCGGCGGCGGGCTGGTCAAGGTGACGGTCAACGGCAAGAGCGAGATGAAATCGCTCCATATCGACCCGTCGCTGCTCAAGCCCGAGGAGGCGGAGATCGTCGAGGACCTCGTCATTGCCGCCTATTCGGACGCGCGCCAGAAGGCGGAGGCGGCGCTCGCCGAGAAGATGCGCGCGCTGACCGGCGGCCTGGGATTGCCGGCGGGGATGAAGCTGCCGTTCTGAGCGTCGGCGCCGCCGGCTAAAGCATCGGCGCCAGAATGTCGTCGACTTCCTTGATGGTCAGTTCGCCGACCTTCTGCGTGCCGTTGAAGAAGAAGGTCGGGGTGCCGCGTACCCCGAATTTCTGTTCGGCCCGGTCGCGGACGGCGGTGACGCCGTCCAGCACCTTCTGGTCCTGCAGGCAGGAATTGAAGCTCTCCTCGGTGAAGCCCATCGGCGCGAGGTAGCCGTAGAGCGCGGCGCCGGGATCGGCCGCCGCCGCCCAGTTCTCCTGCATCTCGAAGAGGATCTTGATCGTCGGGAAATATTTCTCCGGCGGCGCGCAGCGGGCGAGCATGCTGGCGGCAAGCGCAAGGTCGTCGAGCGGGAACTCGCGGAAGATGAAATAGACCTTGCCGGTGTCGATGTATTTTTCCTTCAGCGCCGGGAAAGTCTCGTTTGCGACGCGGGCGCAGTGCGGGCAGGTCATCGAGGCATATTCGATGATCGTCACCTTGGCCTTCGGGTCGCCCATCGCCATGTCGCCGAGGGGGCCGGCGACGGCAAGCTCGGCCGGGTTCTGCACCCGCGGCATGCCAAGCTTCATGTCGCCCGCCGGGGCGCCCGGCGCCGGTGTCTCGACCGTCGCCCCGCCGGGCGTGCCCGCCGGCGCGGTGTCCGTCGTCGCGGCAGCAAGCGCGGCGGTCGAAAGAAATGCAAACGCGAGGGCGAGGCGGAGCGAGCGAAGCTGCATGGGGATCTCAAACCATTGGGCGGGGCGTCGCCACCGGTAGTGGCGGCAATCTACTCAAAGTCGCGCCCGTCTGCACCTGCGGCGGATCACGTTGACGCGAGGCACGGTCGCGGTTGACAGCGAGCCGGACGGACGCCCATTCCTCGTCCGGGGTGAGAACTGGGATTCCCGTGGAAGCTCCTGAACAAAGGCCTGATGCCGGCGGGAGGACCGCCGTAGTCGCGGGCGCGTCCGGCGGGATCGGCGAGGCGCTGGCGCGCGGCTTTCTCGAAGCCGGCTACGCCGTCATCGGCGCCGACCGGGCCGCGCCGGCCTGGACCGCGCCGGGCTTTCGCCACGTGCCGCTCGATGTCACCGACAGCGCCGCGACCGAGGCGTTCGGCCGATCGCTCGACCGTGTCGATGTGCTCGTCAACGCCGCCGGCATCATCCGCCGCGCCGAGGAGTTCGACCTCGCCACTTTCACAGAGGTGGTCGACATCAACCTCGGCGGGTCGATGCGGATGGCCATGGCCTGCCGCCCGGCGCTCGCCCGAAGCGGCGCCGGCGCGATCCTCAACATCGGTTCGATGTACTCCTTCCTCGGCGGCGGCCACGCGCCCGCCTATTCGGCCTCCAAGGGCGGCGTGGTGCAGCTGACGAAGGCGCTTGCCGTCGCCTTCGCCAGGGACAATATCCGCGTCAACGCGCTGGCGCCGGGATGGATCGAAACGCGGCTGACCGCGCCGATCCGCGCCGACGAAAAGCGCAACCGCGGCATTCTCGACCGCACGCCCCTCGGACGGTGGGGCACGCCCGCCGATCTCATCGGCCCGGCGCTATTTCTTGCCGGCAGCGCTTCCGCTTTCGTCACCGGCGTGGTTCTTCCCGTCGACGGCGGCTACCTTCTGACCTAGGACAACGACATGCCCGCACCCAAGGCCGACGACACGGCCCGCATGCCCTTCCAGTTGCCGATGCCGGCGGAGATGACCCCGGACCTGGTGGTCGCGCCGGTGCTCCCGGCGGACGACCGCGTCTGGGTACCGCAGGCCGACAACGTCTGGTTCCGCCCGCTCTGTCTCAACGTCTCGCAGGGCTACTGGGTGAACCTCCTCAAGGTGACGCGCTCGGGGGTTCTCTCCCGTCACCGCCACACCAACCCGGTTCACGGCTATGTGCTGAAAGGAAGGTGGCACTACCTCGAACACGACTGGGTGGCGAGCGAGGGCGGCTACGTCTACGAGCCGCCGGGCGAGACGCACACGCTGGTCGTGCCGGATGACGTGCCCGAAATGATCACGCTCTTCCAGGTGAACGGGCTGATGCTCTACGTCGACCCGTGGGGGAAGGCAGTCGGCTACGAGGACGTGTTCACCAAGATCGACATGTGCCGGAAGCACTACGCCGCCTGCGGCCTCGGCGGCGGCTTCGTCGAGCAATTCATCAGGTGAAGGCTTTCGCGATGGTTTTCACTCTCTCGTCAGGGCCGGGCTTCTCCCGGCCATCCACGCGTTCTTTTTCGCTGAACATCCTCGCGGCGGTTGGCAAGGAAGCCGTGGATGGCCGGGATAACCCCGGCCATGACGTTTGAGGGTTTCATGGCCCGTTCGGTCAGCGGTCCCGAAATCGAGCGGCTGATCCAGCTGCTCGCCAAGCTCCCCGGTCTCGGCCCGCGTTCGGCGCGGCGGGCGGCGCTGCACCTGGTCAAGAAGAAGGACCAGCTTCTCGTCCCGCTCGCCGAGGCGATGAACGTCGCGGTCGACCGCGTCCTCGTCTGTTCGACGTGCGGCAACATCGACACGGTCGATCCCTGCACGATCTGCAGCGACCCGCGCCGCGACCGCCACACGCTGGTCGTGGTCGAGGACGTGGCCGACCTTTGGGCGCTCGAGCGGGCCAACGCGATCAACGCGCGCTATCACGTGCTCGGCGGCGCGCTGTCGCCGCTCGATGGCGTCGGGCCGGAAGAACTCAACATCGGCCGGCTGGTCGAGCGCGTGCTCGCCGAGGACATCGGCGAGATGATCCTGGCCGTGAACGCCACCGTCGAGGGCCAGACCACGGCGCATTACATCATGGACCGGCTGGCGGCGACCAGCGCCAAGGTCTCGCGGCTTGCCCACGGCGTGCCGGTCGGCGGCGAACTCGACTATCTGGACGAGGGGACGCTGTCGGCGGCAATGCGCCGGCGGACGGCATTCTGACGGAGAGGTCATGGACACCGCGCCGCTTCGCGACATTTACCGCTACTGGTTCGGCGAACTGTCGGGACCGGAGCATCTGCCGCAGGAGAAGTTCGACCTCTGGTTCAACCGCTCCGACGAGACCGACACTTTTATTCGCGAGACCTGGCTCGGCTATCTGCGTCGGGCGGGGGAGGCGGCCTGGGATCTCGATCGCCTCGGCCGCGAGGAGCAGGTGGCCCTGGTCGTCCTCTTCGACCAGTTCCCGCGCAATATCTTCCGCGTCTTCGGCGAGGCGTTCGCCTATGACGGCAAGGCGCGGGCGATCGCCAACGAGCTGATCGCCGGCGGGATCGACCGCTTTTATCTCGTCGAGCGCGTCAGCCTGGTCCTGCCGCTCGAGCACAGCGAGGACATCGCCGACCAGGACCGCTGCGTGCTTCTTTTCGCCAACGCCGCGGTAAACGGCCCGGCGGCATGGCTCAACTACAACCGCAACCAGCTCGACTACGGGACCAGGCATCGCGACCTGATCCGGCGCTTCGGCCGCTTCCCGCACCGGAACGAGCTGCTCGGCCGGACCTCGACCGCGGAGGAAATCGAGTTCCTGAAAGGCGGCCGCGGCTACTAGGCCTGCCCCGTCTGCAGGAAGGGGAAGGCCGGGGCATCGGCTTCCGGCTTCTGCGGCTTTGCCGGCGCCGGACCGGGCTCCTCGAGGTCGAGCGATTCGATCCGCGCAGCGCCGCGCACCAGCTTGTCGGTCGAGATCAGAATCTGCTCGATATCCTTGCCGGTCTGGAGATGGTGGGTCTGCAGGCTGCGGACGCGGTCGCCGAGGCGCTCGACATCCTTCATCAGCTTGACCACCTCGTCCTGGATGACATGCGCCTGCTCGCGCATGCGCGCATCGCGGAGCACTGACTGGACGATCTGGATGGAGAGCATGAGGAGGGAAGGGGAGACCACCACGACCCGCGAGCGGTGCGCCTTCTGGATCACTTCCTCGTAGCGCTCGTGGATGTCGGCGAAGATCGACTCCGAGGGCACGAACATGAAGGCGGTGTCCTGGGTCTCGCCGGGGATGAGATAGCGCTCGGCGATGTCGGTGACGTGTTTCAGCGTGTCGCGTTTGAAGCGCGCCTCGGCGTAGCGCAGTTCCTCGGGGTTCTGGGCGGCGCGGATCGCATTCCATGCTTCCAGCGGGAACTTGGCGTCGATGACCAGAGGCGGCGCTCCGTTCGGAAAATGGATGATGCAGTCGGGACGGGTGCCGTTCGACAGCGTCTTCTGGAAACCGAACGAGCCCATCGGGAGGCCGTCCTGGACGATCGCCTCCATGCGCGCCTGGCCGAAGGCGCCGCGGGTCTGCTTGTTGGAGAGGACCTTCTGCAGTTCGACCACCTGCGTCGACAGCGACATGATGTTCTTCTGCGCCGTGTCGATGACCGCCAGCCGCTCGTTGAGCTTGGCGAGGTTGTCCTGCGTATGCCGGGTGGTGTCGGTCATCGACTGGCCAAGCCGGTGGCCGAGGCCGTCGAGGCGTTCCGACAGGCCGCGCAGAAGCTCCGCCTGGCGGGTGCCGAGGACCTCCGCCATGGTCTGCATGCGCCCGGTCATCTCGCCCTGGACGCGCACGAGCTCGGCCAGGCGCTCGCTCATCTCGTCGTCCTTCGCGGTATCGACGGGCGCAGGGCGAACCGCCATCCGCCACGCGAAGAAGAGCCCGCCAATGGCGACGAGCGCCACCGCAAGGAGAAAGACGTCGAGCGCTGAAATGTTTTCCATTCCGCCAGCTTAGCTTGATTCTGGCAGAAAGTACAAAACAGGAACGAAGGCTTCGTTAACGTCGGCGGCTCAGGCGATGCTGCCGGGCTCCTCGCCCGACTTCCGGTGCTTCGGCCGGCGCTTGTAGGCAAACGGGTTTCGCTCGACGCGGGCGCGGAAGAGCGGGCTCCCCAGCGCCATTGCGTGAGGATTGCGCTTCAGCGACTTTCGCCGGCGGACGGGCTTGGCCTTCCTGACCATAGCGAGGAGATAGAGGGCCGGTTCGGGCGCCGCAAGGACGGTTGACCGGGCGGGTCCGCTTCCATATGTGAGCCGCGTGCCAAAGCTCGACATCATCACGCTTCCCGACAAGCAGCTCCGCCAGAAAAGCGCACCGGTCGAACGGATCGACGACGACCTGCGCAGGTTCATGGACGAGATGCTGGCGACCATGTACGACGCGCCCGGAATCGGGCTGGCGGCGATCCAGGTCGCGGTGCCGCGCCGCGTCGTTGTTCTCGACGTGGCCAAGCGCGAGGACGAGAACGCCGAGCCCGCGCCGATGTTTCTGGTCAACCCGGAAATCCTGACTTCGTCCGACGAGCGGGCGATCGCCGAGGAAGGCTGCCTGTCAATCCCCGAATTCTACGCCGAGGTCGAGCGGCCGGCCTCGATCCGCGTGCGCTACCTTGACCGGGACGGCAAGCTGCAGGAGATCGATGCCGAAGGCATCCTCGCCACCTGCCTGCAGCACGAGATCGATCACCTCGACGGCAAGCTGTTCATCGACCACATTTCGAAGCTGAAGCGCGACATGGTGATCAAGCGCTTCGCCAAGCACGGGCGCTGGATCCCGCCGAAGCCGCCGGCGCTGTGAGCCGGCCTCGTCCGCCGGGCAGGTGAACGGCATGCCGTTGCGCGTCGTCTTCATGGGGACCCCGGCCTTTGCGGTGCCGGCACTGACCGAGATTGTCGGGCAGGGCCACGAGGTCGCGGCGGTCTATACCCGCGCTCCGCGGGAAGCCGGCCGCGGCATGGCGCTCCGCAGATCGCCGGTTCATGAGACCGCGGAACGGTTTGGCATCCCGGTGCAGACGCCGGCGAGCCTCAGGGGCGAGGCCGAACAGGCGGCGTTTGCCGCGCTCGCGCCCGACGTTGCCGTCGTCGTCGCCTACGGGCTGATCCTGCCCCCGGCACTTCTCGCCGTTCCTGCCGAAGGGTGCCTCAACCTCCACGCCTCGCTGCTGCCCCGCTGGCGCGGCGCCGCGCCGATCGAGCGCGCGATCATGGCGGGCGACCGCGAGACCGGTGTCATGGTGATGCGGATGGAAGCCGGGCTCGATACCGGCCCTGTAGCGATGGCGGAACGGACCGCGATCGCACCGGATGCGACGGCCGGCGAGCTGACGGAACGGCTGTCCCGTCTCGGCGCCGATCTGATCGTGCGCGCGCTCGCCGCGCTCTCCCGGGGCGGCCTCACGTTCACGCCGCAGGCATCCGACGGCGTCACCTACGCGAGGAAGATCGAGAAGGGCGAGACGCGGATCGACTGGTCGCAGCCGGCGGGCGAGGTCCACAACCACATCCGTGGGCTGTCGCCGGAGCACGGCGCCTGGTTCGAGGCGGGTTTCGGCAAGGCGCCGGAGCGGGTGAAGGTCCTCCGCTCGACGCTGGCGGAGGGAACCGGTGTTCCGGGAACCGTCCTCGACGAAGCGCTGACGGTTGCCTGCGGCACCGGCGCGGTACGGCTCCTCGAAGTACAGCGCGCCGGGCGCCAGGCGATGAAGGTGGCAGATTTCTTGCGAGGCGTTCCGGTCGCCGTGGGGACCCGGTTCGGCTGATGCCGCGCTACAAGCTGACGCTGGAATATGACGGCACGCCGTTCGCCGGCTGGCAGCGGCAGGACGGCGAGCCGACCGTGCAGGGCGCGCTGGAGGCGGCGGCCGCCGCCTTCACCGGCGAGACCGTCACGCTCTACGGCGCCGGTCGTACCGATGCCGGCGTCCATGCCCTCGGCCAGGTCGCGCATGTCGACTTCACGCGGCAATGGCCGGTCGAGACGGTGCGGAACGCGCTCAACTTCCACCTGAAGCCGAACCCCGTCGCGGTGCTGAGGGCCGAACCGGTCGCGGCCGATTTCGACGCGCGCTTCTCGGCCGTGAAACGCCACTACCGCTACCGCATCCTCAACCGCCGCGGCGCGCCGGCGCTCGACCGGAACCGCGTCTGGCATGTGCCGCAGCTGCTTGACGTCGAGGCGATGCAGGCGGCGGCGCAGGCGCTGGTCGGCCGGCACGACTTCACCACCTTCCGCGCCGCGAGCTGCCAGGCGAAATCGCCGGTGAAGACGCTCGACCGGCTGGATGTCGCGCGGGCCGGTGACGAGATCGTCATCGAGGCCTCGGCGCGCTCGTTCCTCCAGCACCAGGTCCGCTCGATGACCGGCACGCTGAAGCGGGTGGGCGAGGGCGCCTGGCCGGTTGGCGCGGTCGCCGACGCGCTCGCCGCGGCCGACCGCGAGCGCTGCGGCCCGGTCGCCCCGCCCGACGGGCTCTATCTCGTGGCGGTCGATTACTGACCGAAGATGGCGTCGACCGAGGCGGCAATCGCGAGGCTGAGGAGGAAGTCGCCGACGACGAGGGCGATCGCGATGGCCGCCGGCACTTCCAGGGCCCGGCGCGCGATGAGGTAGCTGTAGCGCAGGACCAGGAACAGTCCGGCGAGCGACAGGATCTGCGCGGCTTCCGCGTCGATCCAGCCGAGCCCCATCGCGAGGCCGATCAGGCCGAATGGCAGCATCGAAAGCACCGCTCCCCAGTTCCGGGCGACGATGAAGGCGGGATACGTGCGCGCAATGCCGATGCGGCCGGCGATGAGCGCGAGGATGATCGGCAGCGTCACCCAGTCGATCGCCAGCGACAGCACGCGGTCGAGCGCGAACAGCGTGTCGTCGAAGCCGGCGGCCCCCGCCGGGTCGGCGAGGATCGCCTGCCGCTCGGCGAACGAGGCAAGTGCGTATAGCGGGGCGACCAGAAGGATCGCCTGGAACGAGCGCCAGAAGCCGGCGACGCTGACGTCGAAGCGGCGGACCGCGTCCGGCCGGTCGAGAAAAAGCTCCCACGCGCCGGTCAGCGACCGGACGACCTCCTCGCGATCAAGCATCGGCGAAGAAGCGGTTGAGAAAGCCGCGATAGATGACGGTCAGCCGGTCGAGATCGGCAAGCCGCACCCGCTCGTCGACCTGGTGCATGGTGTCGCCGACCAGCCCGAACTCGACCACCGGGCAGACGTCCTTGAAGAAGCGCGCATCGGAAGTCCCGCCGCCGGTGGAAAGCTCGGGCCTGCTCCGCGTTTCGGCCTCGACCGCGGCGGACAGCGTGTCGACCAGCGGTCCTGGCCGCGTCAGGAACCAGTCCGAAGCGCCCGGCTCGATCTGCAGCTCGAACCGCGCGCCGCGCGCGGCTGCGCCCAGCTCCGCCAACAGCCATTCTTCGAGCTTCGGCCTCGTCCACGCGTCGTTGAAGCGGATGTTGAAGCGCGCCCGCGCCTCCGCCGGGATGACGTTGAAGGCCGGATTGCCCACGTCGACGCTGACGATTTCGAGATTCGAGGGCTGGAAATGGTCGGTGCCCTTGTCGAGGTCGGCGCGCGCGATCCGGTCGAGCATCGCGACGAGCTTGGGCACCGGGTTGTCGGCGAGCTGCGGGTAGGCGACGTGTCCCTGCTTGCCGGTGACGCGGATCGTACCCGACAGGCTGCCGCGCCGGCCGATCTTGATCGTGTCGCCGACCGCGCGCTGCGAGGTCGGCTCGCCGACCAGGGCCGCGTCGAAGCGGTGCCCCTGGTGCAAGGCCCAGTCGAGGAGCCTGGCTGTGCCGTTAATCGAGGGGCCTTCTTCGTCGCCGGTGATGAGGAACGAGAGGGTGCCCCCGCCTTTGCCTGCGCGGTGGGCGAGCGCGGCGGCGAGGAAGGCGGCGATGCCGCCCTTCATGTCGACCGCGCCGCGGCCGTAAAGGAAGCCATCGGCGATGTCGCCCGAGAACGGACCGTGCGACCAGCGCTTCTCGTCGCCCGGCGGCACTACGTCGGTATGCCCGGCGAAGGCGAGGTGCGGGGGGCCTCGGCCGATGGTCGCGAAAAGGTTCTCGACATCGGGCGTGCCCGGGGCGTTGAACGTCATGCGGGTCACGTTGAACCCGGCGCCCTTCAAGACGCCCTCGAGGAAGGCCAGCGCACCACCTTCGGCGGGCGTCACCGACGGGCAGCGGACAAGGGCCTGGAGATAGGCTGCGGCGCCGTTCGGCGCCCCGCGGGCGGGGTTCATCGCGCCGGTTTAGTCGCTGGCTTCCGCGCCCGTCAAATCGTCAGGCGGCGGGAACCGCGGGCGGCGCGGGTTCACGGCCGAAGAAGGCGAGAACGCCGCCGATCAGGCTGAGCAGGAAGGGCACCACGACGAAGGTCCTGAAGGTGAGCGCCAGCGACCCCAGACCAAAGACGAGAAAGAAGCCGAGCGCCCCGATCAGCATCAGGATGGCGGCCGGAACCGGCCGGCGCAGCGCCAGCCCGCCGCCGATCAACGTCATCACCGGAACGGCAATGCTGACGATCTGCATCAGGCGCGGCGCGCCGAGCCAAAGCTGGACGATCCAGTCGAACATGCCGGTCGCATCGGGATTGAGCAGCGCCAGAACCGCGCCGCCGGCATAACCAAGGAAGCCGACGAAAAGGCCGAGGACGCCGCCGAGCAGTCCGAGGATCATTGCCGCGATGCGCATTGCCTTCTCCCGTTCACGCCGCGAGTCGTCGGCGGAACGGTAACCGGCGCGCCGCGCAAGGGCTAGTCGCGCAAGAGTTCGTTGACGCCGGTCTTGGCGCGGGTCTTCTCGTCGACCCGTTTCACGATCACTGCGCAATAGAGCGACGGACCCGGCTCGCCGTTGGGCAGCGGCTTGCCCGGGAGCGTGCCCGAGACCACCACCGAGTAGGGCGGGACGCGGCCCATATGCACTTCTCCGGTCGCGCGGTCGACGATCTTGGTCGAGGCGCCGAGATAGACGCCCATCGACAGCACCGAGCCCTCGCCGACGATCACGCCCTCCGCGACCTCGGCGCGGGCTCCGATGAAGCAATTGTCCTCGATGACGACCGGACCCGCCTGCAGCGGCTCGAGCACGCCGCCGATCCCGGCGCCCCCGGAGATGTGGCAGTTCCTGCCGATCTGGGCGCAGGAGCCGACGGTCGCCCAGGTGTCGATCATCGTGCCTTCCTCGACCCGCGCGCCGAGATTGACGAAGGACGGCATCAGGACGACACCCGGCGCGATGTAGGCCGAGTGGCGAACGATCGCTCCGGGTACGGCCCGGAACCCGGCTTTCTCGAAATCGCCGTCGCTCCAGCCGGCGAATTTCGAGGGCACCTTGTCCCACCAGGCTGCCCTCCCGGGTCCGCCCTCGATCCGCATCATCGGGTTGAGGCGGAAGGAGAGCAGGATCGCCTTCTTCGGCCATTGCCTGACCGCCCAGCCGTCCTTGCCCTTTTCGGCCACGCGGAGCGCGCCGCGGTCGAGAAGGGCCAGCGTTTCCTCGACAGCGGCGCGGATCGCGCCGGAGGTCTTCGAACCGAGGCTCGCACGGTCCTCGAAGGCCTTGTCGATGGTCGTCTCCAGGGCAGCAATGTCGGTCATTCATCCCCCGTCCGGTCGCGGCGGCGCGAACCTAGGGGAAGGCAGCCGCTGCCGCAATCGTCAACGATGCGTTCCGGGTTACCGCAGCCGGCCAATCTCCGCGAGCACGTCCCGCAGGAACCCGCCGAGGTCGTCGGTGAGGAAATCGACATGCTCGGCATCCTGGCCCTCGATCTCCCACGCTTCGGTGATCACCTCGGTGGCCACCGGCGGGATCACCAGAACCGTCGCCATGCCGAGCGCCTTCGGCACCGCGAGGTTCCGCGACAGGTCCTCGAACATCGCGGTTCTGGCGGGCAGGATGCCGGTGGCGGCGACGAAACGGTCGTAGCTCTCGCGGTTCGGCTTCGGCAGGAGATTCAGGCGGACGATGTCGAATATGTCCTCGAAATGGTTGGGCACGCCCAGCCGCTCGGCGACCTTCTCGGCGTGTTTCCGCGACCCGTTGGTGAGGATGAACTTGCGGCCGGGCAGGGCGGCGATGGCGTCGGCGAGGGCGGGGTTCGGCTCCACCGGCGAATGATCGATGTCATGGACGTATTCGAGAAAATCGTCCGGCGCGATGCCGTGCTCCATGATGAGACCGCGCAGCGTCGTCCCGTAGCGCCGGTAATAATCCTTCTGCAGCTTGTGCGCGGCGTCCGGTTCAAGCTTCAGCGCCCGCTGGACGAATTCGCGGATGCGCTGGTCGACCTGCGCGTAGAGGTTCGTGTGGCGCGGGTAGAGCGTGTTGTCGAGGTCGAAGACCCAAGCATCGATCCGGGCGAAGCGGGCGAGATTGCGCGGCCGCTTCTCCGCCGCGCCTTCCGTCATTTCCGGATCAGCGTGCCGGCGCCGTGGTCGGTGAAGAGTTCAAGGAGCACCGCGTGCGGGGTCTTGCCGTTGAGGATGACGACGCCCGCGACCCCGCGGTCGAGCGCCTCGATGCAGGTCTCGACCTTGGGGATCATGCCGCCGGAGATCGTCCCGTCCGCGATGAGCGCCTTGGCCTCGGCCTCGGTCAGTTCCTTGATGAGGTTGCCCTGCCTGTCGAGCACTCCGGGCACGTCGGTAAGAAAGAGCAGGCGCTCGGCGCCGAGCGCCCCGGCAACCGCGCCGGCGAAGGTATCGGCATTGACATTGTAGGTGTGTCCGTCGGTGCCGGGCGCGACGGGGGCGATGACCGGGATCAGCTCGGCCTTCAGCACCATGTCGATGACCGCACGGTTGACGGTCTTCGGCTCGCCGACGAAGCCGAGGTCGACTACCTTCTCGATGTTGGAATCCGGATCGATCTCGGTCCGCGTCACCTTCTCGGCAAAGACCATGTTGCCGTCCTTGCCGGAGAGGCCGACCGCCTTGCCGCCCTCGGCATTGATCGCCATCACGATCTCCTTGTTGATCGATCCAGCGAGCACCATTTCGACCACCTTGACGGTGCGCTCGTCGGTGACGCGGAGACCGCCGCGGAACTCGGAGCGGATGCCGAGCTGGTCGAGCATCTGTCCGATCTGCGGCCCGCCGCCGTGGACGATGACCGGCCGCACGCCCGAGGTTTCGAGGAGCGTGATGTCGCGCGCGAACGCGCGTGCGAGCGCGGGGTCGCCCATCGCGTGACCGCCGTACTTCACCACGACGACCTTCTGGTCGTAGCGCAGCATGTAGGGCAGGGCGGAAGATATCAGCCGCGCCGTCTCGAAGGCTTCGTTGGCTTCCTGGCCGCCGCTGCTGGCGTTCATGGCGCAATCCTGCGGAAAACGGGCCGGTTCTATACATTCTTTGCGACAGCGCCACAAATGGCGCGCCGCGATCAGTTGCCGGCGGCGAGCCGGGCGATCTCCGCCCTCAGTTCCGGGATTCCGAGGCCGGTCCCCGAAGACGTGGCGAGCACCGTCGGGTGCGCCGCCGGGCGCCTGGCGATGCCCGCCGCCGTCGCCGCCGTGACCTCCGCCAGGTCGCCGGGCTTCAGCTTGTCCGCCTTGGTGAGCACGAGCTGGTAGGAGACCGCCGCCTCGTCGAGAAGCTTCAGCGCATCGCGGTCGTTGTCCTTGAGACCGTGCCGCGCATCGATGAGGACATAGACGCGGCGGAGGCCCGCCCGCCCGCGCAGGAACGTGAAGATCAGCTTCGTCCACGAGGCGACCTGCGCCTTCGGCGCGCGGGCGTAGCCGTAGCCCGGCATGTCGACGAGGGTGAGACCCGCGTCGGCGACGAAGAAGACCAGTTCCTGGGTGCGGCCGGGCGTGTTCGAGGTGCGCGCCAGCGCCTTTTGGCCGACCAGCGCGTTGATGAGGGACGACTTGCCGACATTGGAGCGCCCGGCGAAGGCGACCTCGACGCCCGCCGGGGCCGGCAGGGCGCCGGGATGCGGTGCGCTGGAAAGCAGGCGCCACGGGCGGGCAAAGAGGACGCGCCCGCGTTCGTGCCACGCGCGCCGGGCAGCGTCTTCCTCGGCCTCGGTCATGGCGTGCCCCGCACGGGGAGGACGGCTAGCTCTTTGCCTCGGCGCTGGTTGCCTTCTTCGCCTTGGGGCCGCGCTTCTGCTTGTTGCGCTGCGAGGAAGGCCTGCCGGCGTCGTTCGCCGCGACCGGGGCGGCCACTGCCGGCGCCGTCTCGGGTTTCTTGCCGCGCTTGAAGGTCTCGCGGATGTTGCCCCACAGGTTCACATCGACGCCCTGACGCCGCATGATCACGTATTGCTGGGCCACCGACAGCGTGTTGTTCCAGGCCCAGTAGATGACGAGGCCGACCGGGAACGACGACAGCATGAAGGTGAAGATGAGCGGCATCCACGTGAAGATGATGCGCTGGGTCGGATCGGGCGGGGTCGGGTTGAGCCGCATCTGGACGAACATCGTAATGCCCATGATGAGCGGCCAGACGCCGATGGCGAGGAACGAGGGCGGCGTCCACGGGATCAGCCCGAAGAGGTTGAGGATGTGGGTGGGATCGGGGGCCGACAGGTCCTTCACCCACCAGAAGAACGGCGCGTGCCGCATCTCGATGGTGACGAACAGCACCTTGTAGA
>DASRGK010000080.1:0-14886 GCA_035651055.1 Bauldia sp. | reverse complement strand
TCGAGGCCGAGCAGGTCGGCTGGGGCGCCTCGGGACGGAACGGCGGCCAGCTCCATTCGGGACAGAGGCGCGACCAGGACTGGATCGAGGCCAAGCTCGGACGGGAAAACGCGATTCATCTCTGGCGCTTGGCGGAAGAAGCGAAAGCTCTGGTGAAGGATCTGATCGCGCGCCACGGCATTCAGTGCGCGTGGCGCGACGGGCTGATCGAGACGGTGCACCGGCGGCGGCTCGTCGCCGGCGAGATCGCCTATGTCGAAAAGCTGAAACGGGACTACGGATACGAGCCGGTCGAATGGCTCGACCGCGACCGGCTCGCGGCGGCGATCGGGACCGACGTCTATTTCGGCGGCCGGCGCGACATGGGCGCCGGGCACCTCGATCCGCTGAAGTTCGCGCAAGGGCTCGCCCGGGTGGCGGCGAAGGCCGGGGCGCGGATTTTCGAGGGGACGCGCGTGGCCGCCATCGAGGGCGCCGCGACACGCGGCTTCGAGGTAAGGACCGCGCGCGGCTCGGTGCGGGCCGAAATCGTCGTGCTTGCGGGCGACGGATATCTCGACGGGATCGACGCCGAGACCGAAGCGCGGGTGATGCCGATCGACAACTACATCCTCGCCACCGAGCCGATCGGCGCCGGGCGGCCGGGCGGACTTATCCCGAACGGCGAGGCGGTCTCCGATACGCGCTTCGTCGTCTATTACTTCCGGCCGACGGCGGACGGGCGGCTCCTCTTCGGCGGCGGCGAGACCTATTCGCGGCGGAAGCCGGCCGACGTGGCGGCGTTCGTCCGCCGCCACTTCGGGAAGGTCTATCCACAACTGGGCAATGTCCGCATCGACTATGCCTGGGGCGGCGCGGTCGCGATCACGATGCGGCGGCTTCCGTTCATCCGGCGGCTGCGCCCCGGCATCTATGTCGCTTCGGGCTATTCCGGCCAGGGCGTGGCGCTCGCTCCTTTCGCCGGCAAGGTCATTGCCGAGGCCATCGCGGGCGATCCGGGACGGCTCGACACGTTCGCGGCGCTGCCGGTCCCGCCATTTCCGGGCGGAAAATGGCTGCGAAAACCGGCACTTGCGGCGGGAATGGCATGGTACGCGCTGCGCGACCGCCTATAGTCTTGCCATAATACTCTGAACGGAGTATATGCGTCGGAATATACGTGGTGATGATGGGAGAAAGAGGATGGGCACGGATCGGCTCGCCGACGGGCGACTCAACATTTCGGGAACGGCGCGGACGATCGCCCTCTGGGTGGTGCTCCTCGCCTTCTTCATGGACCTGCTCGACACGACCATCGTCAACGTCGCGATCCCGTCGATCCAGAAGGACCTCGGCGCCAGCTATTCCTCGATCCAGTGGATCGTCGCCGGCTATGCGCTCGCCTTCGCGCTCTTCCTCATCACCGGCGGCCGGCTCGGCGACATCCTCGGCTACAAGAAGCTCTTCATCACCGGCATTGCCGGCTTCACCGTCGCCTCGGCGCTTTGCGGCCTCGCGCCGACGACCGAGTTCCTGATCGCCTCGCGCGTCCTCCAGGGCTTCATGGCGGCGATGATGGTGCCGCAGATCCTCTCGCTCATTCAGGTCATGTACAATTCGGAGGAACGGCAGGGCATCTCCGCCTTCTACGGCGCGCTCGCCGGCATTGCGACGGTGGCCGGCCCCATCCTCGGCGCCCTCCTCATCACCAGCGACATCCTCGGCCTCGAATGGCGGACGATCTTCCTCGTCAACCTGCCGATCGGGATCGCCTCCGTCGTCCTCGCCATGATCTATCTGCCGGACGCGAAGTCGCCGCATCCGCTCCGGCTCGACCTGATCGGCGTCGTCCTCGCGCTCATTGCGATGCTGATGCTGATGTTCCCGCTCATCCAGGGGCGCGAACTCGGCTGGCCGGCGTGGACGCTCATCTCGATCGCGGGGTCGCTGGCGGCGTTCGGGCTGTTTGCCGCGAGCCAGGTATGGAAGGACCGGCGCGACGGCTCGCCGCTTGTCGTGCCGCACCTCTTTCGCCTCCGCTCCTTTGCCGCCGGCACGCTCCTCAACGGGCTCTTCTTCGGCGTCGTCTCCGGCTTCTTCCTCATCTTCACGATCTTCCTGCAGATCGGGCTCGGCTACAGCGTCCTCAAGGCCGGCCTTACCGGCATTCCGTTCTCCCTCGGCGTCAGCATCTCTGCAGGCTCGTCGGGGCCGCTCCTTGTGCCGCGCTTCGGCCGGAAGATCCTCAATGCCGGGCCGATCATCCTTGCCGCCGGCTTCGGCACCTTCATCTGGACGATCAACCATTTCGGCGCGGCAGTTACTCCGTGGGAACTGATCCCGGCGCTGGTCATCGGCGGCATCGGCATGGGCTGCGTCGTGGCCCCGGTCTTCTCGTTCATCCTCGCCGAAGTGCCGCTGAAGGACGCCGGCTCCGCCTCCGGCGTGGTCAACGCCGCCGGCCAGGTCGGCGGGGCGATGGGCATCGCCATTGTCGGCGTGATCTTCTTCGGCCTGCTCGGCGGACGCGCCGATCTCGCGATGGAGCAGGTGAAGCCGCAGCTCGCCGCCGACCTCGCCGCGGCGGGCATCCCCGCCTTTGCCGTTCCATCGGTGGTGGATGGGCTTGCCGCCTGTTTCCACGACCGCGCCAACGCCACCGACTTCTCGACCGAGCCGGAAAGCTGCAAGCAGCTCTCGGCGTCACAGGCGGCGTTTGCGGCATCGCAGCCGGACGTGGCGAAGAAGGCCGGTGACGCGATCGCGGTGCGAGCCCGCGAAGCGAACAGCCACAACTTCATCGCGGCGATGAGCCAGACGCTGGTCTGGCAGATGGTTGCGGTGCTGGTGATCTTCCTCCTCACCTTCCTTCTGCCGCCGCGGCCGCGCACCGAGGCGGAACTGGCGCGCACGTCGACGCCGATGGCCGCCTGACCGAGGAAGCGATGAGCCGCCGCAAGGTCGCCAACCCGCTCGCGCTCGCCGTCCTCGCCTGCCTGGCGGAGCGGCCGATGCACCCTTACGAGATGGCGACGACGATGCGCGAGCGGCACAAGGACGAAGCGATCAAGCTCAACTACGGATCGCTCTATGCCGTCATCGAGGCGCTCTGCCGCAACCAGTTCATCACCGCGCAGGAGACCGTGCGCGAGGGCCGCCGGCCGGAGCGCACGGTCTATCGCCTCACCCCGGCGGGCGAGCACGAGCTCACGGACTGGTTGAGCGAACTCATCTCCGAGCCGGTCAAGGAATACACGCAGTTCGAGGCGGGCCTCGCCCTGATGCCGGTCCTCTCGCCGGAGGAGGCGGTGCGACTCCTGCAAATCCGCATGAAGACACTGGCGATCGCGGTGTCGAAGGAGGAGTCGGTCGCCGCCCACCTGCGCGAGACGAAACTGCCGCGCCTGTTCACGATCGACCGTGAATATGCGGCGGCGACGCGGCGGGCGGAACTCGACTGGATCACGACGCTCATCGCCGACATTCGCGAGGGCCGGCTGGACGGGCTCGCGGAGTGGCGCCGGTTTCACGCCCACCGGGACGGCAAATAGCGGCGGCGCGCTCGACGGCAGCGCCCCAACCTCTCCTTCCAGCGCATCCGGCCGCTTCTCCCTTCCCCGCCTCGCGGAGCGGGTGCGGCGCATGCTTGCGGCGCCCCCCGCTACTGTGACCTGGGTCACACGGCCGATTGACAATTTCAGTCAATCGTATGAATGATGATGCATGGCATCGAGAACCGACAGACCGAGCGGCGAAGCCGCTCCAGCGGCCGGCGAAAGATCAGCGCGGCAGAGGCGCGGACCAAGCCGCGGCCGGGTCAAGCCAGGCGGCCGCGCGAACGCGGCCCCCTCCCCCGCGGCACGTCCGCGCAAACCTACCCGGCGAGCGGCGCGCGACCGCGGCGCGGAGACGCGCGCGCGACTGGTCGAGGCGGCGCTCGACGTGTTCGGGCGGCTCGGCTTCGAGGGGGCTTCGACGCGCCAGATCGCCAAGGCGGCCGGCGCCAACCTCGCGGCCATCGTCTATCATTTCGGGTCGAAGGAAGAACTGCATCTCGCCGTCGCCCGGCATATCCTCGAGCGCGTACAGGCCCGGCTCGGACCGGTCCTCGCCGCCCTCGGCGACCCGGCATCGGCCGCCTCGCCGGAAGCGGCGCGGGCAACGCTTCACCGGGTGCTCGCCACCTTCGCCGACGTGCTTCTGGGCACGGCGGAAGCCGAGCGCTGGGCGCGGTTCATCGTCCGCGAGCAGATGCAGCCCACCGCCGCCTTCGATGTAGTCTATGCCTTCATGGGCAGTTCGCACCGCCTCGCCACCAGGCTCGCCGCCATCGCCACCGGCGGCGCGGAGGACGAGGCAATGCAGCTCCGCGTCTTCACGCTGATGGGACAGATCCTGGTCTTCCGCGTGGCGCAGGCGCTGGTGCTGCGCCGCAGCGGCTGGCAGCGGATCGGCGACAGGGAACGCGAACGTATCAAGGCCGTGATCGCGGCCAATCTCGATGCCGTCCTCGACCGCGAGGCGCAGTCATGACGAAGCTCCATGCCGCCTCCCTGCTCCTCCTTCTCCTGCTTGCGGGATGCAACGGAAGCGCCACGCCGGCGCTGCAGGGCTATGTCGAGGGAACCTACGTCTATGCGGCGCCGGACCGCGGCGGACGACTGGTCGAGCGGCCAGTCGCGGCGGGCGACCGGGTCGCCGCCGGCACCGTTCTCGCCCGCCTCGACGACGCAGACGAGCGGCAGGCCGTTGCCGCCGCGGAGGCGCGGCTCGCCCAGGCCGAGGCACAGCTCGCCAACCTCGGCTCGGGAAAGCGGCCTGAGGAAATCTCGGTGCTCGCCGCGCAGCTCGAGGCGGCGCGGACGGCGCTCAGGTCCGCCGACGACGAGTACACGCGGAAACTCGTCCTGCGCGAGAAGGGCGTCGTCGCCACCTCGGTGGTGGACGATGCCAAATCGGCGCGCGACTCGGCGCAGGCCCAGGTCGACGCAGCCGAGCGCCAGCTCGACGTCGCCAAGCTCCCGGCACGCCCGGAGGAGATCACGGCCTCGGAGCGCAACGTCGCGGCGGAGAAGGCGGCGCTCGAACAGGCGAAGACCGCGCTCGCCCGGCGGACGCTGATGGCCCCTGCAGACGGAGTGGTCGAGGAGACGTTCTTCGAAAAGGGCGAACTGGTGAATGCCGGCCAGCCGATCGTCTCGCTGCTGCCCGAGGCGAACCGCAAGGTCCGCTTCTACCTGCCGGAGCCGATGCTTGCCTCGGTCAAGGTCGGCAGCCCGGTCACCATTACCTGCGACGGCTGCGCCGGCGGGATGAGCGCCACCGTGACGCTGGTCGCGACCGCGGCCGAGTTCACGCCGCCGGTCCTCTATTCGCGCGGCAACCGCGAGAAGCTGGTCTACCGGGTGGAGGCGAAGCCGGCCGGCGCGACCGCCGGCCTCAAGGTCGGGCAGCCGGTCGAGGTGACGCTCCCGGGCGGCGGGCCATGAGCGCCGGGGCCAACCGGGCGCCGGTCGTCGCGGTCGAGGGCCTCACCAAGGCGTTCAACGGCAAGGTGGTGGTCGACCATGTCGACCTCGACGTGCGGCGCGGCGAGATTGTCGGCTTCCTCGGGCCGAACGGGTCGGGCAAGACCACCACGATCCGGATGCTCTGCGGCCTGCTCCGGCCGGACGCCGGCAGCGGCACCTGCCTCGGCTACGACATCCTCAGCCAGTCCGACCGGATCAAGCTCGAAGTCGGCTACATGACCCAGCGCTTCTCGCTCTACGAGGACCTCACCATCCGCGAGAATCTCGACTTCGTCGCGCGGCTCTACGACCTCAAGCCGCGGAAGCAGTTCGTCGACGGGGCGCTCGAACGGCTCGGCCTCGCCAACCGGCACAACCAGCTTGCCGGGACGCTATCGGGCGGATGGAAGCAGCGACTGGCGCTTGCCGCCTCGGTAATGCACCAGCCGCAACTCCTCCTCCTCGACGAGCCGACTGCCGGGGTCGACCCGAAGGCGCGGCGCGAGTTCTGGGACGAGATCCATCAGCTCGCCGCCGAAGGCCTGACGGTGCTGGTATCCACCCACTACATGGACGAGGCGGAGCGCTGCCACCGCATCGTCTATATCGCCTACGGCAAGGTGGTCGCGCGCGGAACCGTGCCCGAGGTGATCGAGCAGTCCGGCCTCTCCACGTTCGTGGTGAAGGGCGGCGACGGCGCCGCGATCGCACGGCAGCTGCGCGGGAAAGACGGCGTCGAGCAGGTCGCCTCGTTCGGCAACGACCTGCACGTCGTCGGGCCGGACGCGGCGCGTCTCGAACGGAGCGTGCGCGAAGCGGTCGCCGGCACCGGCGCCGTGGCAGCGCCGGACGCGACCAACCTCGAGGACGTGTTCATCCGCCTGATGGGCCAGAGCGAGGACAATTTCGCCGCGCCGAAGTCCGGCCCGGCAAAGGAGACGTCGCCGTGACCGCCGCAAGCGCGACTTTGCGGCGCTTCTCGTGGTCGCGGATCGTCGCCGTGATGGTGAAGGAATTCATCCAGATGCGGCGCGACCGGCTGACCTTCGCCATGATCATCGGGGTTCCGATCATCCAGCTGGTGCTCTTCGGCTACGCCATCAACACCGACCCGAAGCGGCTGCCGACAGCGGTGGTCGTCGCCGACAACGGACCGTTCGTGCGGGCGATCGTCGCGGCGATGGAGGTGTCCAACTATTTCGACTTCGGCGAAGGCACGAAGAGCGAGGCCGAGGCCAACCGGCTGATCGCGCGCGGCGACGTCGCCTATGTCGTGACTATTCCGGCCGGGTTCGAGAGGAAGCTCGTCCGCGGCGAGCGGCCGCAGCTCCTCGTCGAGGCCGACTCGACCGACCCGTCGGCGACGTCGAATGCCCTCGGGGCCCTGTCGCAGATCGTCGACAATGCGGTCGCATCGGAGGCGGCGGGCGTCCTTTCCGGCGTCGCGCCCGGCATGCCGCCGGTCGATGTGATCCTGCACCGGCTCTACAACCCGGAGGGCGTGACGGCCTACAACATCGTACCGGGCCTTCTCGGCACCATCCTCACCATGACCACGATCCTGATGACGGCGCTGGCGCTGACCCGCGAGGTCGAGCGCGGGACGATCGAGAATCTGATGGCGATGCCGGCGCGGCCCTACGAGATCATGCTCGGCAAGATCGTTCCCTATATCGGCTTCGGCTTCCTGCAGGTGGCGGTGATCCTGATCGCCGCGGAGCTGCTCTTCAACGTGCCGATGGTGGGGCCGATCGAAACGCTGCTCGCCGTGACGCTCCTCTTCGTCGCCGCCAACGTCACGCTCGGCTACACGTTCTCGACGATCGCCCGCAACCAGATGCAGGCGATGCAGATGACGTTCTTCTTCTTCCTGCCCTCGATCCTGCTCAGCGGCTTCATGTTCCCGTTCCGCGGCATGCCGGAATGGGCGCAGGTCATCGGCCAGGCGATCCCGCTCACCCACTACCTCCGGGTCGTGCGCGGCGTGATGCTGAAGGGCGGCGGGTTTGCCGAGGTCTCGGGGAGCGTGTGGCCGCTCGCGGTGTTCTGGGCGGCGGTCGCAGCGATTGCCCTCATCCGCTACCGGCGGACGCTCGACTGAGAAGGGAAGCGCGCCCCGGCGGACCGGGACGCGCTCCGATGGCCGCCGATGCAGCGATCGATCAGGCCTTTCCCGGGTGGGTCAGGTGCCAGAGGATCGGGTGCATGTGCTTCACATGCATCTTCCGGTGCTTCTTGTGGACCTTGTGCATCTTGGGGTGAACCTTGTGGCAGCGGAGCACCCACTTGCCGCCGATCTTGACCTTGTGAACGACGGAGCCGGCCTTGCAGACAAGGACGTGATGGACCGGCTTCTTCATGGTGGCCGCGTCGGCGGAAACGGTGCCGACGGCGAGCGAACCGAGGGCGATCGTCGCGGCAGTGACAGCGGCGACCAGGCGGGAGGTAGACATGGCGGAAAATCTCCAGGGAGTCGGTTGTTGATCGGGTCGAACCGCCCGCTACCAGCCGTGCCAGGCGGTTCGATCCGCACCGCAAGCGACACCCGCGGCGTAACCCCAATATTTCGGCGGAACGGGCCCGCGTAACAGCCGGTTACGCCGCCATCGCGGCCGCCCGCGGCAGCAATATCTCGGCCCTCAGGCCATGCGGGCTGCGGTTCGACAAAGTCACGTCGCCGCCGTGGGCGCGCGCCACCGAACGGGCGATGGTAAGGCCGAGGCCGGTGCCGCCGGTCTCGCGGTTGCGCGACACTTCGAGGCGGCGGAAGGGACGGAAGACGGTCTCGATGGCATCGTCGGCGATGCCCGGACCGTCGTCCTCGACGATGATCGAGGTGCCGGCGGGGGTCGCGGCGATGGAGACGCGGGCGCAGCCGCCATATTTGATGGCGTTGTCGACGAGGTTGGAGATGCAGCGGCGGAGCGCGACCGGCTGCGCCGGATAGGGAACCCGCGGCGGAAGGTCCGGCGGGAGGGTCAGCACCGCTCCGGGAGTCTCGTCGCAAATCGTCTGGAGGAGCGAGACGAGGTCGAGCGTCTCGCGCGGCTCGGGTTCCGCCGAATCGCTGGCAAAAGCAAGGACCGAGCTGGTCATGGTCTCGATCTCGGCGAGGTCGCGGAGCATGGCCTGGCGCTGTTCCTGGTCCTCGACGAATTCCGCCCGCAGGCGAAGGCGGGTTACCGGCGTGCGAAGGTCATGCGAGATGGCGGCGACCATCTGGTTGCGGTCGCTGACGAGGCGCTGCAGGCGTTCGCGCATGGTGTTGAAGGCATGGGCGGCCATGCGCAGTTCGCGCGGGCCCTTTTCCGGCAACGGCGCGGCATGGAGGTCGCGGCCGAAACGTTCCGCCGCGCGCGCGAGCAGCGCATAGGGCTGGGTCAGGTGGCGGAGGGCCCAGAGCGCGCCGGCCAGAACCAGGAGGACGGCCAGCAGGGTCGCGAGGATCGTCTCGGTCGTCCACAGGCTCGCGGACGGGGCGAGCGCGATGACGAAGTTGATCCAGGTGCCGTCGGCGAGCTTGATCGAGGCCACGTTCACGTCGTTCCGCGCGTAGCCCCGGGCAATTTCGGTCAGCTCGCGCTCGACCGGCCCGGCCTGATCGCCCGGCACCTCGATCGCGTTCTCGACCGCCACGTCCTCGCGGTCGCGCCGCTCGACATGGATGTCGGCGACCTTGGAATCGGCGAGCCGCGCCTGGAGGATGTCCTCCAGCTCGGCAAGCTCGTCATCGGCGCCGACGGTGCTCATGGCAAGCGGCTTGTCCTCGACGCGCACGATCAACGTGGGGTCGGAAAGCGTCTCCGCCAGGCGCTTCCGCTGGTTCGGGTCGGTCTCCTCGGCGACCGTCCGGCTGATCGACGAGACCCGCTCGGCGAGATGGAAGAAGCCCATCATGCGGGCATTGGCGGCGCGGTTGTCGAGCATCACCGAGACGGCGGAGATGAGGATGATCACAAGCCCGGCGATGACGATGAGCAGCGACCAGGCCGCAAGGCTGTCCGGCAGGAGCCGCCTCATGCCACCTCCACCCGCGGCGTGAACATGTAGCCGTCGCCGCGCACGGTGACGATCATGCTCGGCGACTTCGGGTCGTCCGCCAGCTTGCGGCGGACGCGGCTCACCTGGACGTCAACGCTGCGGTCGAAGGGGTTCGCGTCGCGGCCGCGCGACAGGTCGAGGAGCTGGTCGCGGCTGAGCACGCGCTGCGGATGTTCGGCAAAGGCGACGAGGAGCTCGAATTCGCCGGTGGTCAGGCCGACCAGCATGCCTTCCGGCGTTTCCAGGCGACGGCGGCCGAGATCGAGCTTCCAGCCGGCAAAGCGGAGCTGCTTGGCGTTCTGCGGAGCCGAGGCGGCGACGGTGATTTTCGAGCGCCGGAGCATCGCGCGAACCCGGGCGAGGAGCTCGCGCGGGCCGAAGGGCTTGGCGAGGTAGTCGTCGGCGCCGAGTTCAAGTCCGACGACGCGGTCGGTTTCCTCGCCCATCGCGGTGAGCATCAGAATCGGAATGGGAGATGCGTTGCGCAGCTCCCGGCAGAGTTCGAGGCCGCTCTTCCCGGGGAGCATGACGTCGAGAATCACGAGGTCGAATTTTCCCTTGGCGA
The DNA here is from genome assembly GCA_035651055.1 of Bauldia sp. Classification (GTDB taxonomy): domain Bacteria; phylum Pseudomonadota; class Alphaproteobacteria; order Rhizobiales; family Kaistiaceae; genus JAFKKF01. Next base: position 4,791 of record DASRGK010000080.1, on the reverse strand, counting down.
GGGCGGCCTCCATGTCCTTCCCGTCGCGGCCGGTAGTCACGGCATAGCCGTGCTGGGTGAGCAGGCGCGACAGGAGGTCGCGGATTTCGCGATCGTCGTCGATGATGAGGAGGCGCGCGGTTTCTTCCACAACGGAAACCCTCGAATTCCGAACCAGATAGCCGCCGAACAAGGCGCTTTTGTTGCTGATTGTTTCAGCCGAGCGGCGGCCCGCAACAACCGGAAAAGTGGGGGTTACGCGCCGCTGTTCAACTCCCATCGCACGGCCGGCTCCCTCGGCCGCAGAATCCGGAGACTACCCCCATGATCCTTCGCTCCCTGCTCGGCGCCATCGTCATTGCTGCGGCGATCCCGAGCGTTTCGCTCGCGGCGACCAGCGCCTCGACTCCCAAGCCCGATCCGAGCGCCCGCTGCACCTCGCTCGAGCAGCAGTTCGCCGACGCCGCCAAGGCCAACCCGAAGGCGAAGAAACTCGGCGACGCGCAGAAGCTCGCCGATGCCGGCACCAAGCTCTGCACGGACAAGAAGTATTCGCAGGGCGAGCGCAAGCTCACCCAGGCGCTGGCCGACCTCGGCGTGAAGCCGAAGACCTAGCATTCCGGCAAAGGGCGGGACCGACCAGCACCCCGCCCCGACGGAACGAGGCCCGGGCCAGTCGCCCGGGCCTTTGCTTTTGGCGGCATCGCCCGGCGGGACCCCGGACGCTCGATCGCAATACCTTCGTTCAGTGCCGACGATGGAGAAGTGGGCAGCGAGAGCGGCGAATCTGCAGAGCGCAGCCCAGGGGAAGAAATGAAAAGGCCCGGCGAGATGGCCGGGCCTTTCCGATGCAGGGGATCGTCGAAGCGGTTCAGCCTTTCGGCATGACCGGCGGCGCGAAAACGATATAGGGCGTCTTCGGCTCGGTGCCCGGCGGAAGCGCGTCGGGCGCGGGATCGCCGGGCGCGCCCAGCGACTTGATGTACTGGTAGAGGGAGCGGAGATCGCCCTCGTCCATGGCGTGGACGTTGTACCAGGGCATCGGCGGGCGGGTCTGGAAGGTCTTCCCGAACTTGACGAACTCGTCTTCGGACTTGTTGGCGGCGGTGATCCGCAAGTTCATCGGATAGGTGGTGCCCCAGGGGCCCTGGAAACCGACCGGACTGCCCTTCAGCGCGGTCACCGGATCGATCTTTCCGCCCGATTCGTTGTAGCCGACGGTGTGGCAGTCATGGCACCCGCCGATCGTCGATATCTGCTTGCCGCGTTCGACCGACACGTCGGCAGCAAGTACCGCCGACGGCGCCAGGGCGACAAATGCCAATGCGAGAATTCCCGTCCGTCGCATCCTCTCTCCTCCTTACGGCCCGATTTTCAACAGGGCTTTCGCCGGCCAATCTAGAGGCCTTCGAAACGATGTCCAGCAACCGGTGACGCCGTGATGAAGCTCCGGTTCACACGGAGCGAGCGGCGGGCAATCCGTGGCGCAGCCGGCCGATCCAGCGGCGCGTGGCGAGGACCGCCACCACCGCCAGTCCTGTCGCCAGGCCGATCCATATCCCCTCGCCGGCAAGGCCGAATTGGAAGGCGAGCACGACGCCGAGGGGCAGGCCGAGGATCCAGTAGCCGACGAGGGCGAAGAAGAGCGGAACGCGCGTGTCGTGGAGCCCGCGGAGCATGCCGAGCGTGACGGTCTGGGCGCAGTCGAAGAACTGGAAAAGCCCGGCATAGATGAGGAAGGTCACGGCGAGGGTCACGACCGGCTGGTTGGCCGGCTCATCGACGGCGAGATAGACGCTGACGACCTCGCGTCCGGCGAAGAGCATGATGACCGCGGTGAAGCAGGCATAGGTCTGCGCCAGAAACCACGCGGTCCACCCGGCGCGCGCCGCCGCAACCCAGTCGCGGGCGCCGTAGGCGCGCCCGACGCGGACGGTCGCCGCCAATCCGAACCCGACCGGGACCATGAAGGTGAGCGAGGCGAACTGGATGGCGATCGAATAGGCGGCGATCGATGCCGGGCCGATCAGACCCATGATGAAGGTGGAAGCGTTGAAGACGGTGGTCTCCAGCCCCATCGTGACCGCGATCGGCGCGCCGAGGCGCCACAGGGCGCGGAGCCGCGGCCAGTCGGCCCGCCAGAACCGGCCGAAGAGGCGGTAGCGGCGCAGGCGCCGGTCGAGGCCGATCGCGGCGGCGAGGCCGAAGAAGAGAAGGCACGAGGTGAGCGTGGTGCCGATGCCGGCGCCCGGCAGCCCCAGCGGCGCGGTGCCGAAATGGCCGAACATCAGGCCCCAGACCAGGAACGCGTTGACGACGACACCGGCAATGCCGATCCCCAGCGCAACCATCGGCCGCTGCATCGCCGCAACGAAATTGCGGAGGACGACGTAGGCGAGGAAGGGCGGAATCGACCAGAGGAGCGTGCGGTTATAGGCGGACGCCTCCGCGGCGAGCGCCGGCACCTGGCCGAGCCCGCGAAGGATCGGTTCGGCATGCCAGAGAACGAGGCCGAAGGGGATACTGACCAGGATCGCCGACCACAGTCCCTGGCGCACGGTGCGACGCACGTCGCGGACGGAATGGCGCTTGCGGCCGAGTTCGCTCGCGATCATCGGCGCGGTCGCGGTGACCAGGCCCATCCCGAAGACGACAAAGGCGAAGTTGAGGTTGGTGGCGAGCGCGCCGGCGGCGAGCGCTTCCGGTCCGAGCCAGCCCATCATGATCACGTCGGTCGCGCCGAGCGCCACCTGGGTGATGTTGGTGAGGATCAATGGCAGGGCGAGCACGAGCGTGTCGCGCACCTCCCTGCCCCACGATGCGCGCGGGGCAGACGCCATGGCAGCCGTCTCTGACATGGCGGCGCTTCTATAGCGGCAGGCCCGGCGAGGCTACCCGGCCGGAGCGGTCAGCTCCGGCCTGTGCCTTTCAGGTCACGTCCGCGACGTCGCCGGTCAGGACGGCCGGCAGGCGCGCGGCGGGGCGCCGGGCCGCATGTAGTGGATCTCCTCGTCGATGCCTTCGAGGCGGAACGGGCCGGCCTCCCAGACATCGGTGTCGCCCTCCGAGGGCGCGCGCGGCAGGAGGCGCGCGGGCGCAAAGCCCTCGGTGATGCGGACGGGACCGCCGCCACCGCTGAAGGCCACCCGAATCTCCGAGCCGTCATCGCAGCTGAACACCGTGCCGAAGGCCGGTCCGGGTCCCGGACCGGGACCGGAGGGCGGCAGCGGACCGGGATTGACGACGACCGGCGCCGGGCGGCACGCGGCGAGGAACTGGCGCGTCGGGCCGGAACTGCCCTTCAGCGACAGCGGGGGATAGGGCGAATTGCCGCCGAAGCCGATGCTGAGCTGCGCCTCGGTGATCATGGCGCCCCAGAGCGGATCCCCGACATTGACGGAGAACCGCGGCTGCGAACCGCCGACAGCCGGGTCATAGGGCAGTCCCGTGGCGCTGTAGCTGCTTCTGAACAGGCCGGCATAGATATCCACGCTGATCGGCCGCCCGGGCGAAAGACCGGGCACCGCCCGACCGATGGTCACCGTCGCCTGGCCGGTGCCCTGCCGGCAGACGGCGACGAACTCGGTGCGATTGCTGCCCGGATAGCCGAGGACGAGCGTGACGTTGCCGGCGCCGGAGGAGACCGACCACTGGGCGAGCGCCAACGGGCCGGGTCCGGGCGGCGGCGTCGGCGCCGGTGATGGCGCCGGCGCCGGCGAGGTGACGTCGCCGGCGACCATGACGAGGACCGACCAGTTATTGGCGCAGATATTCACCCGCCGCGCGATCGAGCGGCCGTCGGCAAGACGGAGCCCGAGGTCGCGCTGGCAGGTGATGCCCCCCGGGCTGCCGGGAACCGCGATCTGCGCGGAGTTGCCGCCGCGCGCAATGATCTGCATCGGCTGGCGGTCGAGATAGACCTCGGTGATGCGGTTGGCCGGATCGTCGGTCGTGATGGTAACCGCGCGCGTGCCGGGCGGCGGCGTGACCGGTCCCGGGCCCGCGACGGGGCCGGGAGCCGGGCCGGAGCCGGGCAGCGGCACCCAGCTCATACGCGCCGGGAGGGTGATTTCCCAGTTCGCCGCGCAGAGGTCGACCGAGGCGGCGCTGCGCAGGCCGGTCGAGGCGGTGAAGATCATGTTGGCCGTGCAGGGCACCGGGCCGGACGGATTCTCGATCCGGAAGAAGGTGACGCCGCCGCCCTTGCCGGCTACGGCGAGCTGACGTCCGTTGATCGAGACCTGGTCGATGGTGACATCGGGCTTGTCGGTGCGGGCGCTGAAGAGGCGGCTGTCGGCCAGCGCTTCGGTGGCTGCGGCAAGCGAGACAACCGCCGCAACCGCCGCGGCAATACGGCAGGTGCTTCTCATATTTCTTTCTCCAACTCGCTCGACGCGAGCGGATCGGCGTCCCCTCGCCCTTGCGACTCCCACGCCAATACGGCGTGGTTATGGCGGGATTCGCCTTGCCGGAGAAGGGCCTGCCAATTCCGCGGGCGGCGCGGGTGCGTTCCTACCGGATGCGGAAGACGTTCTCCGGCAGGCCCGGATCGTCAACCGGGAGCGTGAACACGCCGCCCGCCAGGCGTCCGCGCGCACCGCTACCGCCCTTGGCCGACGTGACATAGAGGGTGCGCAGGTCCGGGCCGCCGAAGGTGCATGTCGTCACGTTGTCGACCGGCATTTCGATCACGCGATCGAGCCTGCCGTCCGGCGCCACGCGGACGATGCAGCCGCCGCCATAGCGGGCGTTCCAGAGGTACCCGGCGCTGTCCATCGCCGAGCCGTCCGGGCCGCCGCGCTCGAAGCCGGC
>DASRGK010000079.1:0-8398 GCA_035651055.1 Bauldia sp. | reverse complement strand
CGAGCCGCCGCTTGCCGAGATAGCACCACGGGCAGACGACGTCGGAAACGACATCGACGACGAGCGAAGGGCGGCCGGCCTGCGGAGCATCCATGCCGGCAGAGATAGGCGAGGCGCAGCCGGAATGCGAGGCTTTAGCTGCCCGGCTTCGCCCACCAGGTCTCGAGGTTGTAGCCGGTGAGCGCCGTGGTTGCCGGGTGCTCGATCCGGGTCCAGCGGGCGATCCACTGGTCGGGCAGGTAGAAGAGCGGCACGACATAGGCGCCGGAGATGAGCACGCGGTCATAGGCGCGCACGGCGGCGACGAAGTCCTCGCGCGTCGGCGCCGAGAGCATGGCGTTGATCAGCGCGTCGATCGCCGGGACCTTGGCGCCGGGATAGTTGAACGAGCCTTCCTGGTCGGCGACCGCCGAGCTCCAGCGGTTGAGCTGCTCGTTGCCCGGGGAAAGCGATGCCGACCAGGAATTGCGCACCATGTCGAAGTCGAAGGTCTTGCGGCGCAACTGGAACTGGGTCGAGTCGACGGAGCGGATCGTCGCCTGGATGCCGATCCGCTGCAGCGAGCGCTGGTAGGCGAGCGCAATCCGCTCGTCCTCCTTGGTGGTGACCAGAATCTCGAAGGTGAAAGGCGCGCCGGTCTCTGCGTTCACCATCGTGTCGCCGTCCAGGCGATAGCCGGCTGCCTGCAGCTCGCCGACCACGTCGCGGAGGACCTTGCGGTCGCCGCCGGCGATGTTGGCGTTGACGGCCCGGTAGGTGCCGGCCATCACGTCGTCGGCGACCACCCCGGGATAGGGCGCGAGCAACGCCTTCTCCTTGTCGCTCGCCGGGACCCCGATCGAGGACAGTTCGGAATCGTTGTAGTAGCCGGACGCACGGGCAAAGGCGCCGTAGTAGAGATTCTTGTTGATCCAGTCGAAATCGAGGAGCTTGGCCAGCGCCCGGCGGACGCGGACGTCGGCAAAGACCGGCCGGCGCGTGTTGAAGGCGAAGCCGTTCATGCCCTTGGGCACGCCGGTCTTGAAGGTCTCCTTGACGACGCGACCGTCGGCGACCGCCGGGAAGTCGTAGGCGGTGTTCCACTGCGCCGGATCGCCCTCCGGGTTGACGTCGAAGAGGCCCTTCTTGAACGCCTCGAACATGGTCGAGGCGTCGCGGTAGTACTCGATGCGGATCTCGTCATAATTGTCGAAGCCGCGCTTCACCGGCAGGTCCTTGGCCCAGTAGTCCGGGTTGCGCTTGAAGACGGTGTAGTCGGGCGCCTTCACCTCGCTGAGGATGTAGGGGCCGGTGCCGATGATCGGCGTCAGCGTCGACTTGTCGAACTTCTCCGGGTCGATGGCATGCTTGGGCAGCACCGGCATCAGCCCGATGATGAGCGGCAGCTCGCGGTCGTTGGCGTGTTCGAGGTGGAAGCGCACGCCGCGCTCGCCGACCTTCTCGACGCTGTCGATCTTGGAGAAGACGGCCTTGTAGTTCGGGCGGCCCTTGTCGCGCAGGATCTCCATCGAGAAGATCACGTCCTCGGGCGTCACCGGCACGCCGTCGGAGAATTTCGCCTTCGGGTTCAGCGTGAACTCGACCCACGACCGGTCGGGCGGGGTCACGACCTTCTCGGCGATAAAGCCGTAGAGGGTGAAGGGCTCGTCGGCGCTCCGCGCCAGCAGCGTCTCGAAGACAAGGTTGCCGAAGACCGGATCGGCGAGGCCGCGCGCCGAAGTCGTGCCGCCCTGGACGATCATCGAATTGAGGCTGTCGAAAGTGCCGACCACGCCGTAGGTGATCTTGCCACCCTTCGGCGCATCCGGATTGGCATAGGGGAGGTGGTCGAAGCCCGGCGGGAGAGCCGGCTCGCCGATCATCGCGATGCCGTGGGTCGCGGGATCGGCGGCAGCAATCTGGGGAACCAGGCCGATGCCGAGCCCGGCGGCGATGACCGCCGCGACGCGGCGGCGAAGCGAGATGGAAAGGATGATGGCGCTCATGGCTTCTCCGGCGGCTTGTCCCGGACGAGCGGCGACTCGTCCGCTGTCGCATGGCGCCGAAACTAGCATGCCGCGAGCCGCCGGCAGGCCGTCGGCCGACCGCTCCGAAACGGCTGGAAATCGGCCCGGAAGCGGGCTATTCATGCGCCCCGCCGGTCACCGTCTCGCCGTATTTCGAGGCCACAGCCGGGTTCTTTCGATCGTCCACGGGACGCGCGGATTTCTCCGCCAATCGCAAACCAGGGCAGGAATGATGACCAAGCACGGCAGACGGATCTTTTCGGTAGCGGGCGCTGTTGCGGGCCTGACCTTGGCCGCGGCCTATTCGCTGCCGGCGCCTGCGCTGGCCGCCGACAACACCCCGGCGCCGGCCCCCGCCGCCGCGCCGGCGGCAGCCGCCCCGCCCGCCGCGGCAGCGCCGTCGGCCGACCAGCCGCCTTCGGCCTGGGTCAAGATCTGCAACGCCGATCCCGCGACCAAGAAGGAGCTCTGCCTGGTCATCCAGGAACTCCGCGCCGAGACCGGCCAGTTCATTGCCTCCGCGACCATCCGCCAGATCACCGGCGACTCGAAGATCTCGTTCATCGCCGCGGTCCCGCCGGGCATGCTCATCCAGCCCGGAATGCGCGTGCAGATCGACAACGGCAAACAGAACGAGATCAAGTACGGCATCTGCTACACCAATGCCTGCTACGGCGAGCTGCCGATCGACGCCGATTTCATCACCGCGATGAAGAACGGCAAGCAGGTGGTCATCACCGCGCTCAACCAGGCCGCCAAGGGCGTCACCTTCCCGATCTCGCTCGCGGGCTTCACCAAGACCTATGACGGCAAGGGCCTCGACGCCGCGGCCGCCAAGGCCCAGCAGGACGACCTCAACAAGGCCCTGCAGGCGCGTGCCGAGGAAGCGCGGAAGAAGCTGATCGAGCAGCAGGCAAAGGAAGGCGGGGCGCCGCAGTAGCGCCGCCGCCGCGGGCGGAGCGGGGCTAGTTCAGCTCGCGGTCGCGGCCGCGCGGGACATAGACCGCGCCATCCCGTTCGTCGAAAAATTCCGGGATCTTCGGATGCCGGAGCGGCTCGTTCGACTCGTCGGGAAGCAGGTTCTGCTCCGAGACGTAGGCGATATATTCGCTGTCGGCGTTTTCGGCGAGCAGGTGGTAGAAGGGCTGGTCCTTCTTCGGCCGGATTTCCTCGGGGATCGCCAGCCACCATTCCTCGGTATTGGCGAATACCGGGTCGACGTCGAAGATCACGCCGCGGAACGGAAAGAAGCGGTGCCTGACGACGTGGCCGATGCCGAACTTCGCCTGCTTCTGCATGATTCCCTGCCCCGGCTGGCGCCAGTAAGGTTGGCGGCAGCCGACAAGTCAACCGGCTCGCCGGCGCAGTCATCATGGCATACCCCGCGTGCGCCGCGCCGGTTGCGGTTGACCGCCCGAGGCGAAACCGCTACCCGCAGTCCAGCCGCGGGGCAGCGGTCCTTCCGGTAGGCGATGGCCGACCTCCTCACCATAGCGCTACCCTTCTTCGCGCTGCTCGCTCTCGGATACGGGGCGGGACGGTATGGTGCGATCCCCGCCGGCGGCCGCGCTTCGATCGAATTCTTCGCCGTCAGGATCGCGTTGCCGGCGCTGTTCTTCCGGCTGGTCGCGGTCACCGCCTATGCCGACCGGCCGGACTGGTCCTTCGTGCTGACCGCGACGTTTGCGACCTACTGCACCTTCGCGCTCGCCTTCTCCTTTGCCGCGCTCGTCAATCGCGGCCATATCGCCGAGGCGACGGTGATCGGGCTTGCCGGGTCCTCGTCGGGCATCGCCCTGCTGGCGCCGGGACTGGTGGTGGCCGCCTTCGGGCCGCAGGCCGGCGCCGCGATGGCGTTCGTTTTCGCGGCGGACCTGATTCTGCTCGCGGCGCTGGCGCCGCTGATGATGATGCTCGGCGGAACCGAGCGGGGCGACTGGCGCCACGTTCTCCAGGGGATCGCGCTTGCCATCCTCCGCAACCCGCTATTCGTGGCGACGGTGCTCGGCCTCGTCGCGGCGCTGGTGCATCTCCGCCTTCCCGGGCCGCTTGACCGGCTCCTCATCGTCCTCGGCGCGGCAGCCGCGCCGGCAGCCCTCTTCGCCTTCGGGCTCGACCTTGCCGGCCGCCCGTTCGGCGGGCGCGGCGGCTACGGCCTCGCGATCGCCCTCCCGGCGAAGCTCGTCGTCCATCCACTGATCGTCTATCTGCTTCTGGGCTGGATCGACGGCTTCCCGGCGGCGTGGATCGACGCGGCGCTGGTCATGGCGGCATTGCCGACCGCGGCCGGGGTGATCGATGCGGCGCGGCGCTTTGCCGCCGGCGAGACGACGGCGGAGCGGATCGTGCTCTACAGCGCGCTGGCGGCCGCCGCGACGCTGCTTCTGGTCCTGGCGTTGATCGGCGACGGGGTCCTGCCGGCGGCGCCCTTCCGCTGAGCGTCAGCCGGCGACGCCCTGCCGCATGACCGCACGGCGGAGGGCTGGAACGCGGTCGAGCAGGAAAAGGCCGGCGCCGCGGAGCGCCTGGGCGGGCAGAAACCCGGTGAGCAGCGTTCGGTTCAGCGCATCGACAGCGAGCGTGCGGGTGAGGACATCAGCGCGCCGCGCCCGCTCATAGGCGGCGAGCAGATCGTCACCGCCCGGGTCGCCGGCCCCGGCGAGGAGCCGGCCGAGGGCGGCGACATCGCGGTAGCCGAGGTTGAGGCCCTGGGCGCCGATCGGCGGAACGACGTGCGCGGCCTCGCCGACGAGCACGAGACGGCGGCTGCGAACGCTTCCCGCGGTCATCCCCGAAAGCGGGAATACCTGGAGGGAACCGTCAATGGCGACCTCGCCGAGGAGGGAGAACGACCGCTCCTCGACGGTCGCCGCCAGCTCTGCCGGGGGCAGCGCCGCGGCCCGATCGATTGCCGCCGGCTCGTCCACCCAAACCAGGCTCGAGCGCCGGCCGGGCAGCGGCACCAGCGTGAACGGGCCGCCCTCGTAATGGAACTCGGTGGACGTGTCCTCGTGCCCGCGCGCGTGGCCGAGATTGGCGACCAGCGCCGCCTGCGGGTAGCGCCACTCATCGGTGCCAATGCCCGCCAGCTCGCGGAGGCGCGAACGGCGTCCGTCGGCGGCGACGACGAGCTTTGCGGCGATCGTGCCGCCGCCCGAAAGCGCCAGGATTGCGGCGTCCTCGTCCCACCTCGCGTCTTCAACCGCCGCCGCGATGCGGCGGAGTCCGAGACGCTCCGCCGTGGCCTCCAGGGCCGCTATCAGGTCGCGGTTGGCGACGTTGAAGCCGAACTGGTCGAGGTCGATCTCGGCGGCGTGAAAGAGGACCTCGGGCGCCCGGATCAGACGCCGGGTCGCATCGACGATACGAAGCGAGGCGAGGGGAGCGGCTTGGGCGAGGACGCCCGGCCAGATGCCCGCGGATTCGAGGAACGCGACCGAACCCGCGAGCAACGCCGACGTGCGCTCGTCCGCGGGGCGCTGCGGCGACACCAGAACGGCGTCGCGGCCGGCCTGGTGAAGCGAAATCGCGGCGGCGAGGCCGACCGGGCCGGCGCCGGCAACGACGATCTCGGCGTCGCGAACGGTCACTCGGCGGCGGCGTCGGCGGTGCGCAGGCCGACCGGCACGGCGCCGCTGCCGCCGCGCTCCATGACCTCGCCCGCAATCCACGATCCGGCGACCATCGCGGCTACGAAAAGCCATACCTGGTCGGGGATGAGGCTCAACGCCGCGATCGCCGGACCCGGGCAGAAGCCGGCAAGGCCCCAGCCGACGCCGAAGATCGCAGCGCCGGCGACCAGGGGGACATCGAGTTCGGTGCGGCCGCCGTGCTGGAACGCATCGGCGGCGAGCGGACGGCGGAACAGGCGATGCAGCCTGAGGCCGACGAAGGCGACAAGCACGCCGCCTCCCATGACGAAGGCGAGGCTCGGATCCCAGCCGCCCGTCGGGATGGCGGCGAAGTCGAGGAAGTCCTTGATCTTCTGCGGGTCGGTCATGCGCGACAGCGCCAGCCCGAGGCCGAAGACAATGCCGGCGGCGAGCGCGGCTCCAAGATAGGCGAACGGGCGGCGCATCAGATCACGTGCCTCATCACGAAAACGGTCAGGGCGGCGGTCGCCATGAAGGTCCCGACCGCAACGAAGGATCGCTTCGACAGCCGCGACAGGCCGCAGATGCCGTGGCCCGAGGTGCAGCCGCGGCTGATCCGCGTCCCGATGCCGACGAGGAGACCCGCGCCGACCAGCGCTGCCGGACCGATATCCACCGAAGGCAGCGCGGTCGGGATCTCCGCGAAGATCGCCGGGCCGTATTCCGCGCCGAGCCAGGCGCCGATCGGCAACCCGAGGAGGAAGAGCAGACGCCACGGCACCTCGCCGCGATGGACGGGAACGATGCCGCCGAAGATCGAGGAGATGCCGGCGGTGCGGCCATTGACCAGCCAAAGCAGTGTCGCCGAAAGGCCGATGAGGACGCCGCCGAGACCGGCGGTGAGCGGGGTGAAATGGTCCATTACGCAAGGTCCATCAACAACTTGCCGGAATATGGGTCCCGCGCCGGCGACGGGCAAGGAAAGCAGTGCCAAAGACTCGCCGCAAGCCGGCGTTTCGTTTCGCGCCGGCGGCATGCCTTGCAACGACAGGCCGGATCGGCCAAAGCAGGTGGCCAGCGGGAATCGTGGCGGAGGACGACAGGCGGCGATGTCGACACTTTCCGTCTGGGCGGTCCATCTGCTTACCGCGAGCGGGGCCGCCCTCGCGCTCGGTGCGGCCCTCGCCGCCGCGCATGCCAACTGGCAACTCGTCTTCCTCTGTCTCGGCATTGCGCTCATCGTCGACGGCGTCGACGGGACCATCGCCCGACGGATCAATGTCAAGGAGCGCGTGCCGTGGTTCGACGGCGCCGCACTCGACTTCGTCGTCGACTATGCGACCTATGTCTTCGTCCCGGCCATCGTGATCGCCGATGGCGGGCTGCTTCGCGATCCGGTCGCGACCATCACCGGCATCGTCGTCGCCGTGGTCGGGGCGCTCTACTTCGCCGACACCCGCATGAAGACCGCCGACAAGGGATTCCGCGGCTTCCCGGCGATCTGGAACACGCTCGCCTTCCTGCTCATGGTCTATCGGCCGCCGGAATTCGTCTCGGTGCTCGCGGTGGCGATCTGTGCCATCCTCACCTTCGCGCCGATCGAGTTCGTGCATCCGGTGCGGGTTGTGCGCCTGCGGCCGCTGACCTGGGTGATGACCGGGCTCTGGGCCGTGCTTGCAATCGTCACCGTGGCAGACGATCTGATGCCGGGGACGGCGGTTCTGATCGGGCTCGGCATTACCAGCCTCTATATCGGCCTGATCGGCATCGTCCTCCAGTTGACGCGGCCCGGCCGAAGCCGCTGAGAGGCCGGCCCTAACGAGGAGAAGACGATGTTCGACTGGGTCCTCGATCCAGCCATATGGGCAAGCCTTGTCACGCTCACCGCCATGGAAATCGTCCTTGGCATCGACAACATCGTCTTCATCTCGGTCATCGTCGGGCGCCTGCCCAAGGAATACGCGGAGCGGGCGCGCCAGATCGGGCTCGGGCTGGCTCTCGGCTTCCGCATCGTCCTCCTGCTGACGCTCTTCTGGCTGATCCATCTGACCGAGCCGCTGATCACGGTCTTCGGCCAGGGCTTCTCCGCCCGCGACCTGATCCTGCTCGCCGGCGGACTGTTCCTGGTGGTCAAGGCGACAAGGGAAATCCACACCGACGTGGAGGGCGACGGCGATGAGGCCCATGCCGCACGGCCCAACGCCACTTTCGGCTCGATCGTCGTCCAGATCGCCGTCATCGACATGGTCTTCTCGATCGACTCGATCGTCACCGCGATCGGCATGGCGCAGGAAATCGGCGTGATGATCGCGGCGGTGATCCTCGCCGTCGGCGTCATGTACGTGGCCTCCGGGCCGGTGGCGGGCTTCATCGAGCGCCACCCGACGACGCGCATGCTGGCGCTCGCCTTCCTGCTCATGATCGGCGCCGCGCTGATCGCGGACGGGTTCGAGGTGCACGTCCCGCGCGGCTACATCTACGCGGCGATGGCCTTCTCGGCGCTGGTCGAGTTCCTCAATGTGCTGGCGCGGCGGAACCGGACCCGGTCGAAGGCGGCGGCGCCGCCGCGGGATTAGTCCCGTGCCGGGCAGGGTGGTCGCGGTGCGATTCGCGGCTTGCTGGCCGAGAGCCCGGGAAGGTACGAATGGCCTCCGCGCGTTAACGCGGGCAGTCGGCTTTTGACGTAGCCGGCCGGCCGCCCCCGCAGACGGAGCGCGCACTGGAGGAAGCGACGATGGTCAATGCGATCCGGATCGAAAAGCTCGGCGGGCCGGAAGTCCTCCAGTGGACCGCGGTCGA
>DASRGK010000078.1:0-10228 GCA_035651055.1 Bauldia sp. | reverse complement strand
TCGTTCACCGCCGCCAGTTCGCCCTCGATCGAGAAACCCGTCGCCAGCCGCGCGTGGGTCCCGGGCAGCACCGAGACGCCGTAGAGCCGCCGGACTCCGTCGCCGCCCCTGGCTTCGAACCAGCCGACGCCGTTGGCGTCGATGACGGTCGCCCGATTGGCCTCTGCAACCGCCTTGGGGGCGGCCGCGTCGGTCGGAAAGAGCGCCAGCACTTCTCCGTTCGCATCGGACACGAGGACCTGGGCGCCGAGGCGCTTGCCGACATCGGCCACCGCCAGGTTGAAGGTGAACAGGTTGATCGTCGCGGCAATCATCGCCTTCAGCTTGCCGTCCGGCCCGTAAGTCGGAAAGGCGTTGACGATGATCGGATGGCCATCCAGGCGGCTGACGACGAAGTCGCTGACGGCAAACCGGCGCGTGTCGCGCGCCTCGATGAAATAGGGGCGGTCGCCGACCTTGATGCCGATCGCACTCGGGTCGGTCGAGCAGACGATCTCTCCCCCTGAATCGGTGACGAAGAGGGACTTCGCCCAGTAGCGGCCTTCCTTGACGGAGTTGAGGAAGGCCGAGCACTCCTCGCGGCTGGCCGAGGTCGCCGCGGGCACCCGGGCGATGACGCCCAGCAGCGTCTTCACCTCGGCGAAGACTTCCGACTGCTGCGCGGCGGCGCTCGCCGCGGCGTGTATCGCCTGATCGCGCAGGGCGGCAATCGCGGCCTCATGCGAATTCTGGATGTCGGCAAAGCGGTACCAGACGAACGGCAGGACGCCGATGAGGGAGAGAAGGATGAGACGGGAGCGGATCCCGTTGAGCTTCCCCAGCTCCTGCGATCCGAGCATGCCCTACTCCGGATGTACGGTCCTCGATCCTAGGGATGACTCCTTAATCGGTTCATAATTGTTGCGGGCGCGGCGACTGCCCGCAACCGGCTCCCGAAGCCGGAATTCGATCGAGATTCTATTGCAATTTCTATGATTTAGGGAACACGGATGGCCGCGTGTGACCCTGCGAAATCGACCGGTTTACCCTACCGGTTTACCGCACAGGTCCGAGTTATACTTTCCGGCGCCAGCGCAATTTTCGTCGCTGCGGAAGGATTGCGCTAGTTCTGCCTCCGCACGATCGAGCGTCCCGCGTAAACGGCAGATGTTCCCAGCTCTTCCTCGATCCGGATCAGCTGGTTGTACTTGGCGGTGCGGTCGGAGCGCGACAGCGACCCGGTCTTGATCTGGCCGGCATTGGTGGCGACCGCAAGGTCGGCGATGGTAGCGTCCTCGGTCTCGCCCGAGCGGTGCGACATCACCGTCGTATAGGCCGCGTGCTGCGCCATGCCGACCGCTTCCAGCGTCTCGGTGAGCGAGCCGATCTGGTTGACCTTGACCAGGATCGAGTTGGCGGTGCCGCGGTCGATGCCCCGCTTCAGCCGCTCGGTGTTGGTGACGAACAGGTCGTCGCCGACGAGCTGGACGCGGTCGCCGATCTTCTCGGTGAGCGCCTTCCAGCCCTCCCAGTCGTCCTCGGCCATCCCGTCCTCGATCGAGATGATCGGGAACTTCCGGGCGAGGTCGGCGAGGTAGGCGACCTGCTGCGCGGCTGTGCGCGTCTTTCCCTCGCCCTCATAAACGTACTTGCCCTTCCTGTAGAACTCGGTCGCCGCACAATCGAGCGCCAGGCACACGTCGTCGCCCGGCTTGTAGCCGGCCTTCTCGATCGCCTTCACGACGAAGTCGAGCGCCGCGGTCGCCGAGGACAGGTTCGGCGCGAAGCCGCCCTCGTCGCCGACATTGGTGTTGTGCCCGGCGTCCTTCAGTTCCTTGCGCAGCGTATGGAACACTTCCGAGCCCATGCGCACCGCATCGGCCATCGTCGGCGCGCCGACCGGCGCGATCATGAATTCCTGGAAGTCGATGGGGTTGTCGGCATGGACGCCGCCATTGACGATGTTCATCAGCGGCACCGGGAGGACGCGGGCATTGGTCCCGCCGACATAGCGGTAGAGCGGCAGGCCGCGCGCGATCGCCGCGGCCTTTGCCACCGCGAGCGAGACGCCGAGGATCGCGTTGGCGCCGAGCCGGCTCTTGTTCGCCGTGCCGTCGAGCGCGATCATCGTCTTGTCGATATGGACCTGGTTCTCGGCCTCCATCCCGCCGATCGCCTCGAAAATCTCGCCGTTGACCGCATCCACCGCCTTGGTCACGCCCTTGCCGAGATAGCGCTGCTTGTCGCCGTCGCGGAGTTCGACCGCTTCGTGGGCGCCGGTCGAGGCGCCCGACGGGACGGCGGCGCGCCCGCGCGAACCGTCCTCGAGAAGGACGTCGACCTCGACCGTCGGGTTTCCCCGGCTGTCCAGAATCTCCCGACCGGTAATGTCGACGATGGCGGTCATGGTGGCGTCCCCTCTCGCTCAGGCCGCGCCGCTTCTAGCCGACCGGGCAACGGCGCGGAAGGGGGAGCGGCGTGACTTCGGCGCGGCGTTTGTTCATGGTTCCAGCCCATGCCGCGCCTCATCCTGACCAATGGCGACACCGCTGCCGACCTGCTCGTCGCGGCAGGCCGTGCCGGGCGGATCCAGCCGTGGCGCGACGTGCTCCACGAAGGGCCGATCGCCTTCGACCTCGCGGCCGCCATGAAGCTGCGGGTGCCGTGGCTGGCGCGGCGGATGCGGATCGATGCGACCGAGGTAGCCGCAGCCTTCGCCGACCGCGATGCTCTGGTCCAAGCACATGACCGGTTCGACGAAATCGAACTGTGGTTCGAGCACGACCTCTACGACCAGCTCCAGCTTCTCCAGATCCTCGCCTTCTTCGCCGATGCCGGACGCTCCGAGGGGCTGACGCTGATCCAGGCCGACGATTTTCTCGGCGCCCAGACGCCCGACACGATCCTCTCCTTCGCGACCGCGGCGCGGCCGGTCGACGGGCACGACCTCGACCTCGCCGAACGGGTTTGGGCCGACCTTGCGATGCCCACGCCCGAGCGGGCTTTCGCGTTCCTCGCCTCGGAGGCCGACCCGCGCCTCCCCTATGTCGAGCCGGCGCTCCGCCGCTTCTTCGAGGAACTGCCGGCGCCCGGCACCGGCCTCAGCCGCACGGAATTCGCGGCGCTGACGGCGATCGCGAGCGGCGCTACCGATCCCTTCCGGCTGTTCGGGGCCGTGACCATGACAGAGCCCGCCGCCTTCATGGGCGATGCCAGCTTTTTCGCGATGCTCGACGACCTCGCCGTCTCCGCCGTGCCTCTGGTCGCCGGGATCGCGCCGCCCGGCGCGCCCGAGGACGAGATGCGCCGCCACGAGGCGGCGAGCCTCACGCTCACCGAAGCGGGCCGCGCCGTGCTCGCCGGCGGCGCCGACCACATCGCCCTTAACGGCATCGACCGCTGGTGGGCGGGGACGCACCAGGCCGGCCGCGCCGTCTGGCGCTACGACCGCCACGCCGTCGAACTTGTGCCGCCGCCCTCACCGGGCGCATAGAGGCGCCCGATCGAAATCGGACAAGACTTCCATGGCCAAGGAAACCCTGCAGCTCGGGCGCGCCGTCGCCCTTCCCGCCAGTCCCGAGGAGGCGGTCCTCGACCGCGTACCCAACCCTCAGCCGGGCACCCGCTATCTCGCCCGTTTCACCTTTCCCGAATTCACCGCGATCTGCCCGGTGACCGGCCAGCCCGATTTCGGACACCTCGTCATCGATTACGTGCCCGCCAAATGGCTGATCGAGTCGAAGTCGCTGAAGCTCTACCTCAACTCGTTCCGCAACCACGGCGCCTTCCACGAGGACGTAACCGTCACCGTCGGCAGGAGGATCGCCGACCTCCTGAAGCCGGTCTGGCTCCGCATCGGCGGCTACTTCAACCCGCGCGGCGGCATGCCGATCGACGTGTTCTGGCAGACCGGCAAACCGCCGGCGGACGTCTGGCTGCCCGACCAGGGCGTGCCGCCCTATCGCGGGCGCGGCTGACATGTGCCGCGGTCGTGGTGGAATCTAGCCGATGCACAAGGGACGGCTCGAAGCATTCAGCGACGGCGTCATCGCGGTCATCATCACCATCCTTGTCCTCGAACTGAGGGCGCCGCACGGCACCGACTGGGCGGCAATCGAGCCGCTGGCTCCGGTCTTTGTCAGCTATGTGCTGAGCTTCCTCTATCTCGGCATCTACTGGACCAACCACCACCACCTCCTGCAGGCCGCAACGCACGTCACGGGTCCGGTGCTCTGGGCCAATCTTCACCTTCTCTTCTGGCTGTCGCTGGTTCCCTTCGTCACCGGCTGGATGGGCGAGAACCAGTTCGCGACCGTTCCGGTCGCCATCTACGGCGCCAACCTGCTTTTCGCCGCGCTCGCCTACTACGTGCTCGAGCGCACGCTGATCGCCGCCCAGGGCAAGGACTCGCGCCTGCAGATGGCGGTCGGCGCCGAGATCAAGGGATGGGTGTCGGTCGCTTGCTATGCGGCCGGCATCGTCGGCACGCTGCTCTTCGCGCCCTGGATCGGGCTCGCACTCTACGCGCTGGTCGCGCTGATGTGGCTGGTCCCTGACCGGCGCATCGAGCGGACGCTCGGCGTACGTCAGTAGCGGTCGAAGACCGGCGACACGGCCCCGAACAGGCGCTGCAGGGATCCGGGATAGATCGACAATTCTCCCGCCGGCACCACGTGCGCCAGCCGCCATGTCGTCGCGTAGAGGAGAAGGACGAGCGCGCAGGCAATCCAGACGAGATTCTCGCGTCCTTCGTTTCCTGGCGCCGGCGGCGGTCGCGGCCTCGGCTCGCGCGTGACCGCCAGATAGACAAACGTGTGGATGGCGAAGAAATGCGTGTAGCGGCCCCAGTCGGCGCCGACCGCGTAGGCCAGCGCCATCGCGCAGAACGAGCCGAAGGTCCAAAGCCTGATCAGGAAACCCGGCTTCGTCCGCTGTTTCAGGTCATTGACGAGGAGGACCAGCGGCGCTGCCGTGAGGACGAAGCCGAGGACCTGTCCGGACGCAGTTCGAGCGCTCGACGCGCGGTCGATCACCATCTGGAGGCCCTGCCTGAAAGTCAGGAACAGGAAGTTCGGGCGGTAGAAGACGTCGAACGCGCCGGGGTGCTTCGCCTGCCATGACGCGACGATCGCATCGACCATTGCCGGCGTGCCGACGCCGATCAACACGGAGAAGGCAAGACAGGCGAGGAGATAGGCGTCCGCCGCCACCATGGTCGCGACCTGCCAGCCTGTGCTGGTCCCCTCTCCCTGCCGGTTGAGGAACATTGCCACGGCGAGCGGGAAATAGAACCACGCGACTTCGACGAAGAGGCCGGCGACGAAATAGACCGCCATCAGCATGGCGAGCGCGTAGCGGCGCGGCGCATAAACCGCGATGGCCGCGGCGGCCATGAGCGCGGCGAAGACAAAAACGTCCTTCCGTGCGAAGGCGACGTACTCGTAGATCGGGAAGATCACGGTGCCCGGCGAGAAGAGGAAGAGAAGCGCGGCGAACGTGCCGATCCGGAAGGCCAGCACCACCAGCCAGGTCATCGTCGCCAGGTAGAGGAGACAGACGATCGCCGGCATCAGGAAGCGGACGGAGACGAGGTCGTCGAGCCGGTAGAGGATTTCGCCGAACAGGCCACGGCGGACGAAACCGCCCTGGTAGTTGACCAGCATCTCCGACCACGAGTAGCCGAGCGGAAAATCGTGGGCGACGCGGAAGCTGGTCGAGATGAACTGCGCCCAGACAACGGCGACCGTCAGCCAGAACCCGGCGAGCAGGAGCGTGCGCGACCGGAGGAGGCTTCCGCCCCCGGGCGAGGAATGGGATGGAACCGTGGTCAATGGCCGGCTCGCGTTGAGCACCCGGCCGCGACCGGCGCGGTCAGCGCGAACCCGGCAAGCACCAGTGGCCCGGATTGCGACAGGCGCTCCATGATTTTCCGGCGCTAGGTCCCTCGCCGCGCCTTGGCGATGCGGTCGATCGCGATCAGTTCCTCGAGGAGGTCGGGCAGCTGGCCGACCGGCAGCATGTTCGGACCGTCGGAGGGCGCGTTATCCGGGTCCTGATGGGTCTCGATGAAGACGCCGGCAACGCCGACGGCCACTGCCGCCCGCGCCAGAACCGGGACGAAACGACGGTCGCCGCCCGTCGAGGTCCCCTGCCCGCCCGGCTGCTGCACCGAATGGGTGGCGTCGAAGATCACCGGGGCGCCGGTCTCCGCCATAATCGGCAGAGCCCGCATGTCCGAGACCAGCGTGTTGTAGCCGAAGCTCGCGCCGCGCTCGGTGAGAAGGACATTGCGGTTGCCGCTCTCGACGATCTTTGCCGCCACGTTCTTCATGTCCCAGGGCGCCAGGAACTGGCCTTTCTTGACGTTGACCGGCAGACCGGTCCCGGCCGCGGCGACCAGGAGGTCGGTCTGCCGGCTGAGGAAGGCCGGTATCTGCAGGACGTCGACGACGCCAGCTATCTCGGCGCATTGCTCGCGCTCGTGAACGTCCGTGAGGATCGCCACGCCCAGTTTGGTGCGCAGCTCGTCGAAGATGGCGAGAGCCTTGTCGAGCCCCAGTCCGCGCTTGCCCTTGAGGCTGGTCCGGTTCGCCTTGTCGAACGAGGTCTTGTAAACGAGGCCGATCCCGAGGATCGCGGCCATCTCCTTGAGGCGCCCGGCCATGTCGAAAGCATGCGCACGCGATTCGAGCTGGCAGGGTCCGGCGATCAGGGCGAGCGGCAGATCGTTGCCGAACGTGGCGCTGCCGACTCGGACATGCGGATTGGGCTTCATGGCCGAAATCATACCGGCGTCGCGGCGGCAAAAGCGATGGTCACGCCACAGGCAGCCTCCGGCGGGACGACGATGCCTTCCGCGCGCTCGGCGAAGGGAACCTCGTTCCGGGCAAGCAGGCGCCGCGTCCCGGTAAGGTCGGCGACGAGGATCCGGCAGGCGAGGAACCGGCGCGGGTCGGGGTCGGCGTGGCCGCCATAGAGGGCCTCAAACCCAACCGGCGACAGGACTTCGACGTGCCCGTCGCCGGTGTCGAGGTCGATCCCGAGGCTGGTCGACTTCATGTCGTGGACGCCGGTGAAGTGCGTCAGGAATTCGTGGAAGTCGGCCGGGTCGCGCGTCACCAGCACGGCCGCGTCGATGCGGCTCGCCCCGTTCGCGTGGGCCTGGAATTCCGCCCGCCAGAAGTTCTCCGGATAGTGATGCTGGCAGGTGAAGAAGCCGGCGTCCTTCAGGCGGCTCTCGCCGGTGAAGGTCATCGTGAAGGCGACCGTCCGCGAAGCTCCGTCCGGCCCCCGCGCGATCCGCTCGAAACGCACCGGCTGGTAGGTCGGCAGCCCGTGGCTGGCGAAGGAGGCAAGGTCCTGATTCGAATCGCGGCTCTTCAGGACGAGCATCGACAGCCCCTCGCGCCGGGCGAGGAAGTCGCGGTTGAAGGCGGGAAATGAGAAGAACGCCTCGCCCGGCGGCGGGATCGTTGCCGGGTCGTTGATCGCCACCAGTTCGAGGAAGCCGCCCAGCAACTGAACGAGGCTGTTCTTGGTCCCGAAAGGATGGATCGCCTCCGGCGTCAGCGTGAAACCGAGGCGCCGATAGGCCGTGCGGGCCTTTTCGAGGTCCCGCACGGCAATCACCAAGTGGTCGATGCCGCGCGCCAAACGAGAATCCCCGCCGGAAGGACCCGGCGGGGACTGGCTACACCGCGGCTGCGGCGCTTGGGAAGCTACTCATTCAGCGACCGGGCGGTCTCGGCGGCGCGGACAAGCTGGACGAATTCCGCGCGAAGCCCGAACGGGTCGGCGCCGCGCGCGCCCTCGGCCAGTTTGAGGACCGAGTCCCAGGTGAAGTCGGCGCCGAGATAGGGATCGCCGCGGAGGAGCTGCCCGTAGCCCGCCACCGCGAGCGCGAAGCGCGTCGACTCGGGCGCTTCGGCCAGCGTCGCCGGACGGTCGGCATCGGTGATCGGCCGCTCGATCAGCTTCGAGGTCGCCTCGCCCGGCAGCTTGTAGCGGATCTTCAGGAACGCGACCTCGCCGCCCGGGTCCCCGCCGGTCGAGACTTTCACCGGCTGGTAGCGGAGCGGGTCGCTCGAAAGCTTCGCGCCGACCGGCGTGATCTCGTAAAGCGCCGTCACGGCAGTTCCGGCCCCGACCTCGCCGGCATCGACGCGGTCGTTGTTGAAGTCCTCGCGATTGAGGAGCCGGGTTTCGTAGCCGATCAGCCGGTACTCGGCGACCCGCGCCGGATTGAACTCGACCAGGATCTTGACGTCATCGGCGATCGGGAAGAGCGAGCCCTCGAAGTCGTCGCGGAAGAGCTTGCGGGCTTCCTGCAGACTGTCGACGTAGGCAGCGGTGCCGTTGCCGGACTGCGAGAGGGTCTGCATCATGGTGTCGTTGTAATTGCCGCGGCCGTAGCCATAGACCGAGAGGTAGATGCCGGTCTTCCGCTTCTCGGCGACGAAGTCTTCGAGCTTCTCCGGATCGGCAACGCCGACGTTGAAGTCGCCGTCGGTCATCAGGATGACGCGGTTGACCGCCTTCTTGTCGAAGTTCTGCTCGGCCATGGCATAGGCGAGCGCGAGGCCCTCGCCGCCGGCGGTCGAGCCGCCCGCCTGGAGCGCGTCGACGGCGCAGCGGATTTTCAGCTTTTCGACGCCGCTGGTCGGCGGGAGAACCGCGCCGGCGGCGCCGGCATAGACCGCGAGCGAAACCCGGTCCTCCGGCCGGAGCCGGTCGATGAGCACATTCAGCGCCTTCTGCGCCAGCGGAAGCTTGTCCGGCTCGTCCATCGAACCGGACACGTCGACCAGGAAGACGAGGTTGAGCGGCGGCTCCGCGGTCCGCGGGATGTCGTAGCCCTGCAGGCCGATATGGATGATTTCCTTGCCCGTCTGCCAGGGTGACGGCGTCAATGACACGGTGGTGCTGAACGGCACGTCGGGCGTCGCCGGCCGGGCGTAGCCGTAGTCGAAATAGTTGACCAGTTCCTCGACGCGGACCGCGTCGCGCGGCGGCAGCGTCCCGTCATTGATGAAGCGCCGGACGTTGGCGTAGGAGGCGGTGTCGACGTCGGTCGAGAAGGTCGAGACCGGCGCCTCGGCGACCGACTTGATCGGGTTCGGCGTCGCGTCGGGATATTTCTCCGTCTCCATCGGCTGGGCGGCGACAATCCCGGCCGCGGGCGGTGACGGCGGTGCGACCGCTTCGGTCATCGCGTCGCCCGGCGGAACCACGCCGGTCGGCGCAGCCACCAGCGGCTTGATCGGCATCGGGCTCGGCGCAAGTTTGACGGCGCGGTTGTTGAGGAGGCCGCCGCCGGCGCTTCCGTCCTCGTCGGCGCGGCGCATGTCGAAGCCGAGGGCCGCGCAGGCCGTCGGCGTCGCAATCCCGTCCTTGACGGTCGGGGCCGCCGCACCCGCCGGTGCGGGCGTGAAGACGGTCGTCGAGAGAAGAACGGTGAAGGTTAAGGCGAAGACAGATCGAACGGATGTCGCTCCAGGGCCGTGCATGGGCCAATCCCTCCGGCAAGACGCCCCCGCGCCTGGAACGAAGCAATGATCTTTGTCTGGGGCGTTATTTGGAGCGGATTGCGGGCGGATCGCGGCGCGGTTGTGTCGGCGGAATGGAGATCAGACGGGCCGCGCGAGAAGGTTTACGGCGCCCGCGGTGTGGAATTCTTCGGCCAGAAGCATGTCGAAACCGACCGGCGAAGAATCCGGAAGAATGGCTGCGGCGGCCAGTTCCTCGGGCAGGTCCAACAGGACCTGGCGCTTCGCCGACCGCCAGACCCGATCGAGGTTGACCCGCTCCCGCATGGAGGGCGTGTAGCGCCGGTTCAGCTCGGCATGGAATCCGGCGATTTCGCTCTTCCAATGCCGGGCAGAATCGGCATCAGGCTCAAGTGCCAGCTTGATGAGATGAACGAAGACGTTGTGGATCTGGCTTTCGACGGCCGCGAGTTCGGAGCGCCCCACGCTTTCGATTTCCTCCGCGACGTTCTCGACATCGATGTCGTTCGGCAAATCTCCGCGCTTCCGGCCCAGCCGGCGGATGTTCTCCGCCTGCTCCTCGGACCAAAGCAGAATGTCCTCGTCGTAAAGCGAGCGGTGGGTCATGCGCGCCAAAATAGGCCCGCGTGCACGAATCTGCAAAATTCAGCACCCGGTCAGGCCGCCTAAACCAGCCGGCTCTGCTCCACCGCCGCGGCGATGAACGAGGCGAAAAGCGGGTGCGGATCGAAGGGCCGCGACTT
>DASRGK010000077.1:0-6472 GCA_035651055.1 Bauldia sp. | reverse complement strand
GGGCGGAGACGCTTCCGTCCGGCCGTTTTCGTTCTGACGGGGGCGGTATGGAATCGCGGACGCTGGTCGAGCTTCGGAACGTCGCCAAATCCTATGGCGGCACCGAGGTGCTGCACGGCGTCGACCTCGCCGTTCAGGACGGCGAGTTCATGACGGTGCTGGGCCCGAGCGGCTCCGGCAAGACTACCATCCTCCGCCTCATCGGCGGGCTGGTCCGTCCGACGAGCGGGCAGGTGCTCCTCGACGGCGCCGACATCTCGGCGATGCCGATCAACCGGCGCCCGTTCAACACCGTGTTCCAGGACTACGCTCTCTTTCCGCACATGAACGTCGAGGCGAACGTCGCCTATGGCCTCAGGGTCCGCGGCGTGCCGCGCGCCGAGACCCGCCGGCGGGTCGCCGAGACCCTCCGCCTGGTTGCGCTCGAGGGCTTCGGCGCGCGCTATCCGGCGCAGTTGTCCGGCGGGCAGCAGCAGCGCGTGGCGCTCGCCCGCGCGATCATCTGCCAGCCGCGCCTCATTCTGCTCGACGAGCCGCTCGGCGCGCTCGATGCCGAACTCCGCCGCCAGATGCAGCGCTTCCTCAAGCAGATCCAGCGCGAGATCAAAACGACGTTCCTGTTCGTGACGCATGACCAGGAAGAGGCGGTGACCGTCGCCGACCGCATCTGCGTGATGAATGCCGGACGCATCGAGCAGATCGGCTCGCCGCAGGAGGTCTATTACCGCCCGGCCAGCGAATACGTCGCCCGCTTCTTCGGCGACAATAACCTCGTCGAGGCAACCGCCGCCGGCGGCGACCTGTTCGCCACGCCGGTCGGCACCTTCCGCGCCGCGATGGACGGAGCCGGCCCGCCGGCCGGAACCCGCGGCCGCCTCCTCGTTCGCCCCGAGGCCATCGCGCTCGGGGAAGACGGCGCCGCGCGCAATCGCCTCCGCGTCCGCGTCGAGGAGGCCAACTTCGTCGGGCCGGTGTCCCAGGTTCGCGTCTCTGCCGTGGCGAAGCCGGACCTGATGCTGATGGTGAAGCTGCCGAGCCGCGCCTCCGGCCTTCCCGTGGCGCCGGGGAGCGAGACCGAGGCGAGCTGGAGCGAGCGGGAATGTCACTTCGTTCCGGCGTGATCCCGATCGGCGCGGGGGAGGACGACCGCTCGCCGACCTACCGCGTGGTCACCACCGTCCTCGCCTACGCTCTGCCGCTCGTTTTCATCGTCCTGCCGCTCGGGCTCTTCCTTCTGCAAAGCTTCTTCTACGTCGACCGCGGCACCGAGGTGCACGAGCTGACGTTGCGCAACTATGTCCGCTTCTTCAGCGATGCGGCTTTCGTCCCGGTATTCCTCAGGACCTGCCTCGTCTGCGTCGCGGTCGCGGCGATCTCGGTGATCTTCGCCTATCCGATCGCCTACCTGCTCGCCAGTCTCGAAGGCCGGCGGAAATACGTGCTGGCACTCGTCTTCGTCATCCCGCTGATGATGAGCTACATCATCAAGATCTACGCCATCCGCGCGATCCTCGGCGGCAACGGCTTCCTCAACCGGATCCTCGTCTTTGTCGGCATCGTCGACCAGCCGCTCGATTTCCTCATCTTCAACCTGCAGGCGGTCACGCTGACGCTCTCCGTCCTGCTCCTGCCGTTCGCCATCCTGCCCATCTTCATCGCGCTCGAGCGCATCCCGCGGAACATACTCGACGCATCCGCCGATCTCGGCGCGTCTTCCTGGCAGACCTTCCGCCGCGTGATCTGGCCGCTATCGCTACAGGGCACGATCGTCGCGGCGACGTTCACCTTTGTGCTGGCGCTCGGCGATTTCGTCACGCCGCAGATGGTCGGCGGCACCAGCGGCATGACTTTCGGCCGCATCATCTACACCCAGTTCGGCTTTGCTTTTAACTGGCCCTTCGGCGCTGCCCTGTCGGTGATCCTGCTCGTCCTGGTCCTCGCGGTTCTGCTCCTCACCAGTCTCTTCGGCCGCGCGAGGCATCAGCTGTGATCCGCGTCTCGCCGGGGGCCCGCATCGTGCTCGGCGTCATCGCCGGCTTCGTTCTCGTCGTCCTCTACGGCCCGCTCCTCGTCGCGATCTTCTTTTCCTTCTTCGAGTTCAGGAACAATGCGGTCGCGTGGGACAGCTTCTCCTTCGACGCCTACGTATCGCTCGTTCACGACGAGGGCATCATCGAGGCGGTCGAGAACACGCTCATCGTCGGCGCCGCCGCGGTCGGGCTCTCGCTCATCCTCGGGACCGCGCTCGCCTTCTACTACAACGGCAGCCGCTCGCGCTTGCGCGAACTGCTCCAGCTTCTCATCTTCCTGCCGTTCCTCATGCCGCCGATCATCACCGGCCTGTCGCTCCTCATCTTCTTCCGCGAGGTCGACGTGCCGCGCTCGCTCTGGACGGTGGTCATCGGCCACACCGTCTTCGTGCTGGCGCTGGTCTACCGGATCGTGCTCAGCCGCCTGCAGACGCTCCGCACCAGCCTCGTCGAAGCCTCGCTCGACCTCGGCGCCAGCCGCTGGCAGACCTTCCGCTACGTCCTCCTGCCGGCGCTCCTGCCCGCGATCGGCTCGGCCGCTATCCTCGCCTTCGCGCTCTCCTTCGACGAGACGCTGATCACGCTTCTCGTCACCGGCACCGACTCAACGCTGCCGATGCGCCTCTGGGGCATGATGCGCATGGGCTTCACCCCCGACATCAACGCGCTCGTCGCCGTCATCCTCGTCGGGACGACGCTGCTCGCGCTCCTCGCCATCCGTTTCGTCAAGCTGCCAACCCAACACTGACCGGAGAGACCATGGACGCCGCCCTCATCGACCTTGCCCGCGAGAAGCTCTATTCCGGCGTGATCTCAGACGTGCTCGACAGCCTCGGCCACTGGTCGCACGCGATGGCGCCGCATATCCGGCCGCTCGACGAGAGCCTCACCATGTTCGGCCGCGCCCGGACCGGCCTCTATTCGCGCGTCTATCACGTCGCCGAGGGCAATCCGTACGAGCTGGAAATCGCCCTCATCGACAGCCTCAAGCCCGGCGACATCCCGGTGCTCGCCTGTCCGCCCGGCAACATGGTGGCGCCGTGGGGCGAACTGCTCTCGACCGCCTCGCGCGCCCGTCAGGCGGCGGGCTGCGTCACCGACGGCCTCGTCCGCGACGTGAAGTTCATCCGCTCGATGGGGTTCCCGGTCTTCGCCGGCGCCATCGGCCCGCTCGATTCGAAGGGCCGCGGTGTGGTCACCGCCATCGACGTTCCGGTTGAGTGCGCCGGCGTCCTCGTCAATGCCGGCGATTGGGTCTTCGGCGATGTCGACGGCGTCTGCGTCATCCCCGCCGCGATCGCCGAGAAGGTTATCGACCTGTCGCTGAAGAAGGTCAGCGCCGAGACGACCGTCCGCGACGAACTCGCCGCCGGCGAGCCGCTCGCCACGGTCTTCGCAAGGCATGGCATCCTGTAAGGCCACCAAGGAAACGAGGAGAGGGTCGCTGTTGCGAAGCGGACCGAGACCCCTTCCGGGGAGTTCACGCTTCTTGATTGCACTACGGCATTGCCGTATATAGCTGCGCGATGCACAGCGTCGTTCTGACCGCCACGTTCGTGGCCGACGCGCGGCGGGCCAGGCTGAGCGAGGATGAACTATTCGAGATTGTGTCGACCATAGCTGCCGATCCGAGGTCAGGGGATTTGATGAAGGGCACAGGCGGTGCGCGCAAGCTCCGTCATCCTGGGCGCGGAAAGGGCAAGAGCGGCGGCTACCGGACAATCCACTACTATGCGGGCGATGATTTGCCGGTATTCCTGCTGGCCATGTTCGGTAAGGGCGATCGGGACAATCTCTCCAAGGCCGAGCGGAACGCTATCGCTGCGGGTTTGGCAAGAATCGCGGCAGGCTACGGAAAAGGACCAGTCGGATGAGCAAGCTTGGCAAGCGCCTTCTCAAGAGCGTCAATGAGGCCGTGGCTATCGCCGAAGGGAAGGCGAAGCCGGCTCGCGTCCTCGATATTGTCGATGTCGCCGCGATACGAAAGAGTATGAATCTGTCGCAGTCGGAGTTCGCCGAAAGATACCGTTTGTCGCCGGCCACCGTGCGCGACTGGGAGCAAGGTCGCAGGGCGCCCGACCGGGCAGCGAACAACTATCTTCTGATGATCCAGTACGCCCCGAAGATCGTGGAGAAGGTCATCGATCAGTTGGTCACCGGGTGACCGGCCATTTCCCTCGAATGAGAAGGTACCCGCCCGATTTGGCGCCAAAGGTAGGCTTCGCGAACGCTCTACGTCCTGCCACCCGTGACGGGTTGCTTCCTTAGCTCCGCCGTCCGCTTCGCATCGACCGCCCCGTCCGAACCGAGCGCGACGCCGTAGACCCTCTCCGCCCGCTCGCGCGAGACCCACCCCTCGCGCACATCGTGCAGAACCCGCTCGACCGCGCGCTCGTGGGGCGGGCCGTATCCGCCGCCGCCGCAGCTGTAGGAGACCATCGCCTCGTCCGGCCTGATCAGCACCTCGGCGCAGTTGGGCACCGGCTCGAGCGTGCCGACGGCCTTCCGCCGGAACTGCGAGGACGGCGCTGCCGTCCCGCCGCCGCGCGTCCCCTTGGCCGGGTTGAAATTGCCGTCGCTGACATAGGCGACGATCATCTCGCAGCCGATGGGCGAGAACTCGGAGCGTGCCGCCACCGCGCCGCGGAAGCGTCCGGCGCCTTCCGTGTCGGCTAAGAGCCGCCGTTCGCCGACATAGATCGGGTGGCGCAGCTCGTCAATCTCGACCGAGTCCTGGTAGCACATGCCGGCATTGCCGACGTGGAGGATGGTCAGCCAACCGTCATTGTGCGGCGTGCCGGCGCCGCCGGTGCAGCCGAGATAGACTTCGTTGACGAACGGCTTGCCGTCGTGAACGCCGGAAATCACGCCGGAGGAGGGCGGGATCACGGCGCCGGTCTCCGCCTGGCCGAGGCCGTCGGCGAGTTCGGCGATCGCCGCCTGCACCGGGTTGGCGACCCGGTCGGCGATGTTGGTCGTCGCCACCGAGCACGAGGTCGGGTGGATCGGCTTGCCGGCGATGCAGCCTTCGCGGAGGTGCACCTTGATTCGCCGGAAGCTGCCCTCGTTCTTCGGCACCGTCTGGTCGATCGAGTTGAAGATCGCGACCATCGGCGCCGAGAGCGCGCAGCCCTCGGAGAGGTTGAGCCCGTTCTCCATGCTGTCCGGATTGTCGCGGAGGTCGACCTCGATCATCGCGTCTTCCGGCCGCACGTCGACCGTCACCTTGATGGTGACGCCGTCGGCCGGCGTGCCGGGAAAGGGGTCGTGGGTGCTCGACCGGGTGACCTTGCCCTTCGGCATGGCGCGGATGGTGTCGATCATCCGCTTCTCGCTGTAGTCGAACCATTCCTTGGTGTAGGCGGCGAGGAGGTCCCAGCCGACCTCCCGGCCGAGCGCGAGAATTTCGCGCTCGCCGACGCGCGCCGCGCCGAGCGTGGCGAGGTAATCGCCCCACCACTGGTCGGGGACGCGCATCCGCATCCGGCACATGCGGACGATGTCCATGACGTGCTCGTAATTGTCCTGGATCTTCACCGCCGGAAAGATCAGCGCGCCCTCGGCGTAGACGTCCTTGGCGGCGCCCATGTAGGTCGTCGGCAGGGCGTTGCCGCAATCCGCCTGGTGGCCCTTCGCCAGCACCGTGAAACGGTGGATGCCGTCGTCGTCGATGACCGGGATCAGGATCGAGTGGTCTGCCGGGTGCGTGCAGCCGTGATAGGGCGAGTTGTGCAGGTAGGCGTCGCCGCGCTTCAGGACCGGATGATTGTCGGTCATCGTCTTCGTCATGATCTCCGGCCCCCGGAGGACATGGATCGGCAGGCTTTCCGCGGCGGCCAGCAGCTCGTGGTCGGCGGTCAGCACCGCGCAGGAGAAGTCGTGCGCGATGGTGAGGATGCCGGAGCGGCCGGTGCGGAACAGCGTGTTCGCCATCTTTCGCGCGATGCCGTTGAAGCGGGCGGTCAGCACCGCGAGGCGGATGCCGTCGATGTTGGACTGCGCGGCCATGCTCATGCTCCGACGTCGATGACGAGAGTGCCGAGCGCATCGCGGGTGGCGGTGGCGCCGGGATCGATGACGATGGACGTGAAGCTCGATTCGACGATCGCCGGCCCGACGATGGTGGTGCCTTCGGCGATCGCCTCGAAGCGCCAGACATCGACCTTCCGCGCCTCGGTCGATGCAAGGAAACGAACGCGCCGCGACGGCAACTTCGCCGCTGCACCGGGCGAGCGCACGCGCCCAGGTGCGGCATTGGCGATCCGGCAGCGCACCTCGGCGTTCCAGCCAACCGTCTCGATGGCCGAATGCGGGTCGCTCACCGCAAAGACTTCCTGGTGCGTCCGGTGGAAGTCGGCGAGCAGGGCCTCGACGTCCTTTTGTGACGCGAAGCGCGCGCCGCGGAGCGGCACCTCGATCTCCCAGGCCTGGTCCGGGTAGCG
>DASRGK010000076.1:0-25464 GCA_035651055.1 Bauldia sp. | reverse complement strand
GCCGCTGGCACAGCAGATTCTCGACAACGACCATTACGGCCTCGAGAAGGTCAAGGAGCGCATCGTCGAGTATCTGGCGGTGCAGCAGCGCGCCAATAAGCTGACCGGCCCGATCCTCTGCCTGGTCGGACCGCCCGGCGTCGGCAAGACCTCGCTC
The DNA here is from genome assembly GCA_035651055.1 of Bauldia sp. Taxonomy (GTDB): domain Bacteria; phylum Pseudomonadota; class Alphaproteobacteria; order Rhizobiales; family Kaistiaceae; genus JAFKKF01. The sequence goes on along the minus strand of DASRGK010000076.1, from coordinate 25,307 downwards.
GGCAAGTCGATCGCGCGCGCCACCGGCCGCGAATTCGTCCGCATGTCGCTCGGCGGTGTGCGTGACGAGGCGGAGATCCGCGGCCACCGGCGCACCTATATCGGCTCGATGCCGGGCAAGGTGATCCAGTCGATGCGCAAGGCCAAGAAGACCAATCCGCTCTTCCTGCTCGACGAGATCGACAAGATCGGCATGGACTTCCGCGGCGACCCGTCCTCGGCGCTCCTCGAAGTGCTCGACCCCGAGCAGAACTCGTCGTTCAACGACCACTACCTCGAGGTCGACTACGACCTGTCGAACGTCCTGTTCATCACCACGGCGAACACCCTGAACATCCCGGCGCCGCTGATGGACCGCATGGAGATCATCCGCCTCGCCGGGTACACCGAGGACGAGAAGATCGAGATCTCGCGGCGGCACCTGATCCCGAAGATCCTCCGGGAGCACGGGCTGACGCCGAAGGAGTTCTCGCTCGACGACGAGGCCCTGAAGCAGATCATCCGGCGCTACACGCGCGAGGCCGGCGTCCGCAACCTCGAGCGCGAGCTCGCCACGGTCGCCCGCAAGAGCGTCAAGGAGCTGATGCTTTCCAAGAAGAAGTCGATGAAGGTCAGCCTGAAGAATCTCGAGGACTTTCTCGGCGTGCCGCGCTTCCGGTACGGCGAGGCCGAACTCGAGGACCTGGTCGGCGTCGTCACCGGTCTGGCGTGGACCGAGGTGGGGGGCGAGCTGCTCACCATCGAAGGCGTGATGATGCCGGGCAAGGGCCGCATGACCGTCACCGGCAACCTTCGCGACGTGATGAAGGAGTCGATTTCGGCCGCAGCGTCCTATGTGCGCAGCCGGGCAATCGATTTCGGCGTCGAGCCGCCGATGTTCGACAAGCGCGATATCCACGTGCACGTGCCGGAGGGCGCGACGCCGAAGGATGGACCGTCTGCGGGCGTGGCGATGGGAACCGCGATCGTTTCGATCGTGACCGGCATCCCGGTGCGCCGCGAGATCGCCATGACCGGCGAGATCACGCTCCGCGGCCGCGTCCTGCCTATCGGCGGCCTCAAGGAGAAGCTGCTGGCGGCGCTCCGCGGCGGCATCAAGAAGGTGCTGATCCCGGCCGACAACGCCAAGGACCTGGCGGAGATCCCGGAAAACGTGAAGAGCGGCCTGGAGATCGTGCCGGTCTCGCGGATGGAGGAAGTCCTGAAGCAGGCGCTCGTCCGCCAGCCGGTGCCGATCGAATGGGACGAATCCAAGCTTCCCGGCCCGGTCGTCGCGGAAGAGGAAGCCTCGGGCATCCCGACTGCTCACTAAGTCACTGATCTGGCAATCAAATCGGCGCCCGCCCTATGGCGGGCGCAGCCGTTTTTCGCAAAGCACAATTCGTTCAAAATCGCGGGATTCCGCCGTTTTCGCTTGCCAGCGAGGGTATTTGGCGGGAGTGTCCGCCCGCGCGGCGGAAAGCCAGCGATTCGTTGAGTTTTCGCCGGTATCAGGAAAAGGGATTTCCACCATGAACAAGAACGACCTCATCGCGGCAGTCGCCGAGGCTACGGGAATGTCCAAGGCGGGCGCCGGCCAGGCTGTCGACGCGACGTTCGATGCCATCACCGCCAGCCTCAAGGCCGGCACCGAGGTGAAGATCATCGGCTTCGGCAATTTCGCGGTCGCCAAACGTGCCGCCAGCATGGGCCGCAACCCGCGGACGGGCGAAGCGATCAAGATCGCCGCCTCCAAGACGCCCAAGTTCAAGGCCGGCAAGGGCCTGAAGGACGCCGTCAACCGCTAGCCCTTCGGGCGCGCGATCGAAGCAGCCCCGCGGCGACGCGGGGCTTGCTGTTTCCGGGGGGCGGTGTGGCTTGCACCGCGGGCGGGGGCCGCCTAAACCCAAGCCCGGCAACGCCGGGCGGTTAGCTCAGCTGGTAGAGCGCCACGTTTACACCGTGGATGTCGGGGGTTCGAGTCCCTCACCGCCCACCATCAGTCAAGGCCAGGTGAAGCGTCTGACGCTCCCGGGGAGAGGGGCGAGAGACGATCGCTGACCGACCGCACAGCCGCAGCGCCCTCACGCGTCCGCGAACGCCAAACTCAAAGCGGGCTGGAGCAGGAGGTGGGCAGCGCAATGGGCGCTTACCGCTGCGACAAAGCCGTGCCTCCAGTAGAGCCAGCCCCAAACCAGGCCCGGCGCAAAGAAGCGCAGCCCATCGTAGAGGAGCGTGAGCACATCAGGGGGTGGCGGCAGCGAGACAGCGACATTGATCGCTTGCGCTACCCCGATCGCAAGCCACCAGGCGGCGGTCTCGGACAGGCCTCCCCAGAGAAGTCCGGCGGCGATCGCGGAGACCGCGAGGAGCCGATAGATCGTTTCCTCAAGGACCGCTCGCGGCAGGTAGTAGGCGAGCCGATCGACCGTTGACGCCGTGCGGAGCATCGTCGCGTACCATGGCGGAAGCGACGCACGAAACACGTAGCCATCGATCATCAGGACGGCCGCGGCAACGCCGAACGCGGCCAGGGAAACGACAACCCGTTTCCTCATGTCGTCCCTTACGGGAGGGCCAGGGCGAACGCTCCCGCCGGAAGTCCCTGAAACGCGTCGGGGTGGGTTCTCCGGAGCGGGCGGTGTGCTCGATGTTCTTGTGGCGAGATCGGCCTGCAGGGAGCGCGGATCATAGTCCCCCCTTCGCTAGCCTGAAGCCGCGGGTGTGGCGGAGCATGTGCGGGTGAACCCAGAGGCAAGGCCTCCGGACCGCCCGACCATGCGAGCGAGCCCGGCGGTTTATGGCGGGCGCTACCGGCCGAAGGCGCAGTTTCGCCACGGGTTCTGCCTCTCTGTGACGGTAGCCGGCCGAGTATGGTCATTCTTGGGAAAGTCTGTCGAGCGACGGAGGCACACCCACGGTAAGCGTTGCCCGAGCGCCGGCGAGCCTGGTGGCGGGTTTGTGGCAGGTGGCGGACAACACCGCCGACCAACGAAGCGATGTCCGGCCCGGAGGGCGGCCGCTCCCTCCCGCGTTTGGTTGCAGCCGCCATGGCGCGGCCCTACTGTCCGCGCTTCGGAGGGCCGACAGAGCTTGCGGGGCGGCAGGAGCGGGCGCTTATGAGCTACGTGCAGACGGTTCTTCAACCGGGCGAGCGGGTGATCGCGATCGGCAAACTGCACTGGATCATCTACGCGGGGGCGATCGGACTTTTCCTGCTCGCGGTGATCTTCGGCCTCGTCAGCACGGCAATGCCGGACTACCGCGAGCTGCTCCTTGTGGTTGCCGCAATCTTCCTCGTGCTGGCCGTGATTCTCGGCGCCAAGGAATGGTTCGACCAGTGGATCACCGAAATCGCGGTGACCAATCTCCGGGTGATCTACAAGACCGGCTTCATCCGCCGCCACACCTCCGAGATGAACATGGAGAAGGTCGAGTCGGTCACGGTCAACCAGTCCCTCCTCGGCCGGGTGCTTGGCTACGGTTCGATCCACGTGCGCGGGACAGGCGTCGGGATCGAGCACCTGCACCGGATCGCAGCGCCGATCGAACTGCGGAACGCGATCATCGCGAGATAAGGGAAAAATGGCGGGAGCGACGGGGCTCGAACCCGCGACCTTCGGCGTGACAGGCCGACGCTCTAACCAACTGAGCTACGCCCCCGCGGGCGCCCGCGTGAGTTAAGGGAGGCGGGCCGGCAAGTCAACTTCATTGGACGTCAGGGCAGAGGCCAATGGACTCAACCGATATTTTCGCGATCGCCGTCGTGCTGACGATCGGCGGAACGATGCTGGCGATCATCCTCGGGATTCTCTGGTGGCTCGGCGCGCGGCGGATAGCGCTGGCCGAGCGGCTCGTCGCCACGACCGGCACGCTCCACGAGATCGCGCTCGAAGAGCGGCAGGGCAACCGGGGGAGCCGGTATTGGGTGATCCGGAGCCGCTACGATTACCAGGCCGGTGGAGCCACGCTCCAGGGGACCAGACCCGCACTGGAGTTCAACAGCTTCACCAATCAGAACAAGGCTTTGCAGGTGATCGGCGACCTGCGCCCCGGACAGCGGGTGACGGTCTGGTATGACCCGCAGAAGCCGAAGACGGCAGTCCTCAACAAGACGCCGCCGGCCAATATGCGGCTTTACCGGGTCCTCGCGATCATCGGCATAGCCGCCGCAATTGCCGGCGTCGCCGGGATTGCGAGCTACGCGCCGGTTGTCGCGAACGGCTGAACGGCGTCACCGGCAGAGTTCGTCACCCGGGCCGCAGGCGAACCCATCATCATCGCCGGCCGGGCGCTTTTTGCCGAAGCCGATGCCGATGTGGACGCCGATGGGTAGTTTGCCGACCTTCGGCTTGCCCTTCTTGTCGGTGCCGACGGGCTCCTTCACGTCGCCACCGGTCGCCTTGCCGGTCGTGCCGGGCAGGCAGGCCTTCTTGCAGTCCTCGGCGGCGTTTTTCAGCTTCGCCACCTCGGCCTCCGAGGTCTTGATCGCGGCGTCGAGCTTTTCCAAGGCGAGCTGGCTTGCAGAGAGGTCTGCTGCGTCAGCGGCCGGCAGATCCCCGACCTTGGCCTGGCGCGCTTCAAGCGCGTCGATCTTCTTCTTGAGCGCGGCGGCGGTCTTCTTCTTCCGCGCCAGATCCGCCGCGGCGTCTTCGTAAGCCGCCTGCCGGCCTTTGCAGCTTTCGCAGGCGACCTTCTCCTTGAGGATGTCCACCGGCGGCTCGCCGCCCGTCGTTCCGGTCTTCGGGACGACCTCCGGGCAGTTCTTCTTGCGGCAGGCCTCGAGTTCCTTTCTGAGGCGGTCGCGGAGTTTCAGAAGCGTGTCCAGCGTCCGCTTGATGGTAGTTCGCTGCTGATCGAGGAGATCGAGGTCGCCCTTTAAGGCGGCCGCCTCGGCCGCCTTCTTCGATGCGGCCCGCGCGGCCTTGCGGGCGTCGATGGCGTCCTCGACGCCCAGCAGGACGTCGAAAAGCGATTTCGCCTGCGCGATCACCGCAGCTAGCCGGTTTGCCTCGTCGACGCAGCGTTTGCAGGGCTCGGCACTGCCTGCGTCAGTCGGACCGGGTCCGGCTGGTGGCTTGTCGAAGCAGTGCAGCCTCAGGCACTTCTCCAGCGCCTTCTGGGCCTGTTCCAGTGCGGCTCGTGCGGCCTTCAACTCGTCGGGCAACGCCTTCAGGCGATCGTTCAGTTCGGAGATATCTTCATTGGCCGCCGAGTAGGCCGCGCTGTCGCGCGCCAAATACGCCTTCACGCGCGCATCTTCTGCGGCCTTGATCCTGGTCGGCAGTGAGGCCTGCTCTTTGTTCAAGTCCTCGAAGGAGTTGAAGGCCTTCTGGTATTGGCCGAGCAAGTCCTGGCATGGGGCGCAATCCGCAAGATCGAGCGGAATGCCGTCGTCGTCATCGGCGCGCGCTGCCCCGGCTCCGAAGAGGGTCGCCAGTGCGACCAGAAGGAAGACGAGAAACCTGCTGCGACCTGAACACATGCGACGGCACCCCCCGGTAACCGGCACTGGTTAATTCTCGCGGCGATTATGCGCTCTTCTACATCGGATGCGCCTGATCGGGAAGGTTGCCATGCTTTGTGGCATGGCGGCAGCGCCGCGAAAATGGCGTGGCCGCCACCCGTCCTTTTGCCTTGCGAGTTCGAAGGGCGTCGGCTAAGCCTCGCCCCGGAAAAGCGCTTCCTGGAAGTGTTGCAAACCGCGGCAATCTGCTAATCACTCAAGCGCCTTGCCGTGGCGCTGCAGCGCAACAAGAATCAGGGTTGGGCTGAAGCCGCGATCCGCTGTTTTGCGGATCGGAGGGATGCGATGCGAGAACTTCTCGGCCAGTACCTGCCCGTTGTGATTTTCATGGGCGTGGCGGGCCTTATCGGTCTGGCGCTGCTCGTTGCGCCGTTCCTCGTCGCCTACAAGAACCCGACGCCCGAGAAGCTGTCCGCCTACGAGTGCGGCTTCAATGCGTTCGACGATGCCCGCATGAAGTTCGACGTGCGCTTCTACCTGGTGTCGATCCTCTTCATCATCTTCGACCTGGAAGTCGCCTTCCTCTTTCCCTGGGTCCTGTCGTTCAACGCGATCGGCTGGTTCGGCTTCTGGTCGGTGCTGATCTTCCTCGGCGTCCTCACCGTCGGCTTTGTCTATGAGTGGCGGAAAGGAGCGCTCGAATGGGATTGATCGTTCCGCCCGGAGCGGGCGTTCCGGCGAACGGCGGCGCCGAGAAGGACCCGTTCTTCCTCGAAGTGAACGACGAGCTCGCCGACAAGGGCTTTCTCGTCACCGCGACGGATGATCTCATCACCTGGGCCCGCACCGGCTCGCTGATGTGGATGACCTTCGGCCTAGCCTGCTGCGCCGTCGAGGGACTGATGCAGGCCTCCGGGCCGCGCTACGACCTCGAGCGCTTCGGCGTCGCGCCGCGCGGCTCGCCGCGGCAGGCGGACGTGATGATCGTCGCCGGCACGCTCACCAACAAGATGGCGCCGGCCCTCCGCAAGGTCTACGACCAGATGCCGGAGCCGCGCTACGTCATCTCGATGGGATCGTGCGCCAATGGCGGCGGGTACTACCACTATTCCTATTCGGTGGTGCGCGGTTGCGACCGCATCGTCCCGGTCGACATCTACGTCCCGGGCTGCCCGCCGACGGCCGAGGCGCTCGTTTACGGCGTCCTGCTCCTGCAGAAAAAGATCCGGCGCACCGGCACGATCGAGCGGTAGAGGCGGCGTTGGACGAGGCCCTGAAGCAACTCGGCGAGAGCATCGCGGCGGCGCAGCCCGGCGCGGTGACGGCGTGGCAGGCCGCCTTCGGCGAGCTGACTATGCAGGTCCCCGCCGACCGGATCGTCCCGCTTGCCCAGTTCCTCCGCGACGATCCGCGCTTTGCTTTCGTCAACATCACTGATATTTGCGGGGTCGACTGGCCGTCCCGCGCCCAGCGCTTCGACGTCGTCTACCACCTGCTTAGTCCGCGGCTTAACCGCCGCCTGCGGCTGAAGGTGATGACCGACGAGAACACGCCGGTGCCGTCGCTGACGCCGGTGTTTCCCGGCGCCGACTGGTTCGAGCGCGAGGCCTACGACCTCTACGGCATCGTCTTCACCGGTCACCCGGACCTCCGCCGGCTGCTGACCGACTACGGCTTCGACGGACACCCGATGCGGAAGGACTTCCCGCTCACCGGTTTTGTCGAAGTGCGCTACGACGACGAGCGCAAGCGCGTCGTCTATGAGCCGGTGAAGCTCGCGCAGGAATTCCGGAATTTCGATTTCCTTTCGCCATGGGAAGGGACGGAATACGTGCTGCCGGGCGACGAAAAGGCGAAGACCTGATGGCTGAAACCGACGTCAGGAACTTCACCATCAATTTCGGGCCGCAGCACCCGGCGGCGCACGGCGTCCTGCGTCTCGTGCTCGAGCTTGACGGCGAGGTGATCGACCGCGTCGATCCGCATATCGGGCTCCTCCACCGCGGCACCGAGAAGCTGATCGAGCACAAGACCTACCTGCAGGCGGTGCCTTATTTCGACCGGCTCGACTACGTCGCGCCGATGAACCAGGAGCACGCCTTCGCGCTCGCCGTGGAGAAGCTTCTCGGCATCACGGTTCCCCGCCGCGGCCAGCTCATCCGTGTCCTCTATTCGGAGATCGGGCGGCTCCTCAATCACATGCTGGGCGTCCCGGCGATGGCGCTCGACGTCGGCGCGTTGACGCCGCCGCTCTGGGGCTTCGAGGAACGCGAGAAGATGATGATCTTCTACGAGCGCGCCTCGGGCAGCCGCATGCATGCCGCCTACTTCCGGCCGGGCGGCGTCCACCAGGATCTGCCGCAGAAGCTCATCGACGACATCGAGGCGTTCTGCGACCCGTTCCTCGGCGTGGTCGAGGACCTCGACAGGCTCCTCACCGGCAACCGCATCTTCAAGCAGCGCAACGTCGATATCGGCGTGATCAGCCTCGAAGACGCATGGAAGTGGGGCTTCTCCGGCGTAATGGTCCGCGGCTCGGGCGCCGCGTGGGACCTCCGCAAGGCGCAGCCCTACGAGTGTTATGCCGAACTCGACTTCGACATTCCGGTCGGGAAGAACGGCGACTGCTACGACCGCTATCTCGTCCGCATGGAAGAGATGCGCCAGTCGATCCGGATCATGAAGCAGGTGATCAAGCTTCTGAACGCACCGGACGGCAAGGGGCCGGTGTCATCGACGGACGGCAAGATCGTCCCGCCCCGCCGCAGCGAGATGAAGCAGTCGATGGAAGCGCTGATCCATCACTTCAAGCTCTACACAGAGGGCTTCCACGTGCCCGCCGGCGAGGTCTATGCCGCGGTCGAAGCGCCGAAAGGCGAGTTCGGTGTCTACCTCGTTGCCGATGGCACCAACAAGCCGTACCGCTGCAAGATCCGCGCACCGGGATTTGCGCATCTGCAGGCGATGGATTTCATGAGCCGCGGGCACATGCTTGCGGACATCACCGCCATTCTCGGATCGCTCGACATCGTGTTCGGGGAGGTTGACCGATGAAGATGATGCTCGCAGCCGGCCTCTGCGCACTCGCCGCCATGCCGGCCTTGGCTGCCGACGGGCCGACGGTCCAGAAGCTCCTCGGCGACGGGTACACCGTGGCCGGCGCATTCCCGAGCCCCGCCGGTCCCGGCGTGCTCCTCGTCAAAGGCGACAGCCTCTACATGTGTTTCGTCGCGGAGACGCCGAAGTCGGTCGAGATCACCACGCAGTACTGCAAGGCGGTGAAGTAATGGCCGTTCGCCGCCTCGCCGAGAAGCAGCCGGAGAGCTTCGCCTTCACGCCGGAAAACCTGGTCTGGGCGAAGCGCGAGATGGCGAAGTATCCGCCCGGCCGGCAGGCGTCGGCGGTGATCCCGCTTCTGTGGAAAGCGCAGGAGCAGGAAGGCTGGGTGAGCGAGCCGGCGATCCGGATCGTGGCGGCCCTCCTCGAAATGCCGCTCATCCGGGTGCTCGAAAACGCGACCTTCTACACGATGTTTCACCTCGAACCGGTGGGAAAGATCGCGCACGTCCAGGTCTGCGGCACGACGCCCTGCTGGCTGCGCGGCTCCGACGCGCTGAAGGAAGTCTGTCGGCACCGGATCCATCACGACCAGCACCACGTCTCGGCCGACGGCAATTTCTCGTGGGAAGAGGTCGAATGCCTCGGCGCCTGCGTGAATGCGCCGCTGGTTCAGGTCGGTGCCGACACGTATGAGGACCTGACGCGCGAGAGCTTCGTGCAAATCCTCAGCGACTTCGCCGCGGGAAAGAAGCCGAAGCCCGGCAGCCAGACGGGACGGCAATTTTCGGCGCCGGTCGGCGGCCCGACGACGCTCACCGACGAGGCGATCTACCGCCCGCGCCCGCCGGCGGTTCCCGGCGGGGCGGCGCTCAGCGACGAGGACGCGAAGAAGGCGACCGCCGGCGCCAGCCAGCGCGAAGCCCCGGCGCCGAAAGCGCCGATCGCCGCCAATCCCGAAGACAAGAAGTCCGACCCGGTCTCGAAAGCCTGACCATGCTCGCCGACAAGGATCGCATCTTCCGCAATCTCTACGGGCTCCATGACTGGGGCCTGCAGGGCGCAATCGCCCGCGGCGGCTGGGACGGCACCAAGGCGATCATCGAAAAGGGCCGCGACTGGATCATCAACGAAATGAAGGCGTCGGGGCTGCGCGGCCGCGGCGGCGCCGGCTTCCCGACCGGCGTGAAGTGGTCCTTCATGCCGAAGGAATCGAAGGACGGACGGCCCTCCTACCTCGTCGTCAACGCCGACGAGTCGGAGCCCGGCACCTGCAAGGATCGCGAGATCCTCCGGCACGACCCCCACACGCTGGTCGAGGGCTGCCTGATCGCCGGGTTCGCGATGGGCGCCCACACCGCCTTCATCTACGTGCGCGGCGAGTTCATCCGCGAGCGCGAACGCCTCCAGGCTGCGGTCGATCAGGCGCGCGAAGCCGGTCTCATCGGCGTGAACAACAAGAATGGCTGGGACTTCGACATCGTCGTCCACCACGGCGCCGGCGCCTATATCTGCGGCGAGGAGACGGGCCTCCTCGAAAGCCTTGAAGGCAAGAAGGGCCTGCCGCGCCTGAAGCCGCCGTTCCCGGCGGCGATGGGTCTCTACGGCTGCCCGACCACGGTCAACAACGTCGAGTCGATCGCGGTGGCGCCCGAGATTCTCCGCCGCGGCGCGGCCTGGTTTTCATCCTTCGGCCGGCCCAACAATGTCGGCACCAAACTCTTCTGCATCTCGGGTCACGTCGAGCGGCCGTGCACGGTCGAAGAAGAGATGGGCATCACGCTCCGCGAATTGATCGAGAAGCATGCCGGCGGCGTGCGCGGGGGCTGGGACAACCTGCTCGCCGTCATCCCCGGCGGGGCTTCGGTGCGGTGCCTGCCGGCCTCGCTCTGCAACGACCTGGTCATGGACTTCGATTCGCTGATGAAGCTGCGCTCAGGTCTCGGCACCGCCGCCGTCATCGTGATGGACAAGTCGACCGATATCATCAGGGCGATCGCCCGACTGTCGTATTTCTACAAGCACGAGAGCTGCGGCCAGTGTACGCCATGCCGCGAGGGCACCGGCTGGATGTGGCGCGTCATGGAACGGATGGCCGAGGGCCGCGCCGAGAAGCGCGAGATCGACATGCTGCTCGAGGTCACTACCCAGATCGAGGGTCATACGATCTGCGCGCTCGGCGACGCGGCGGCGTGGCCGATCCAGGGGGTCATCACGCACTTCCGCCCGGAGTTCGAGCGGCGGATCGAGGCGTATCAGGCACGGATGAAACCCGACGTCGGGGAGCCGTTGATGGTCGAGGCGGCGGAGTAGCACGATGGCAGACGATCCCGACAATCTCGTGCTCGTTTACCTTCCGCGGATTGACGAAAAGGTAGATCGTCTCATCGACGACGTGGGTGATCTGAAAATACGAATGACGACGGTCGAGGAACGCGTTGCCGGCCTCGAATTCTCCATCGCGGGTGTCAATCGTCGAATCGACCGCGTCGAGCAGCGCCTCGACCGGATCGAGAAACGCTTAGACCTCGTTGAACTGCCGCATTGAGTAGGGCGATGGCCAAGATCAAAGTCGACGGCATCGAGATCGACGTACCGGCCGAGTTCACGCTCCTCCAGGCGTGCGAGCAGGCCGGCGCCGAGATTCCGCGCTTCTGCTTCCACGAGCGCCTGTCGATCGCCGGCAATTGCCGCATGTGCCTGATCGAGGTGAAAGGCGGGCCGCCAAAGCCGCAGGCGAGCTGCGCGATGAGCGTGCGCGACCTCCGTCCCGGCCCGAACGGCGAGGCCCCTGAAGTCTTCACCAAGTCGAAGATGGTGAAGAAGGCGCGCGAAGGGGTGATGGAGTTCCTCCTCATCAATCACCCGCTCGACTGCCCGATCTGCGACCAGGGCGGCGAATGCGACCTGCAGGACCAGGCGATGGCCTACGGCGTCGACGGCAGCCGCTTCCGCGAGAACAAGCGCGCCGTCGAGGACAAGTATATCGGCCCGCTCGTCAAGACGGTGATGAACCGCTGCATCCATTGCACCCGTTGCGTCCGCTTCACAGCCGAGGTTGCCGGCGTGCCGGACCTCGGCGCGATCGGGCGCGGCGAGGACATGGAGATCACGACCTATCTCGAACGCGCGATGGGATCGGAGCTGCAGGGCAATGTCGTCGACCTCTGCCCGGTTGGGGCGCTGACCTCCAAGCCCTACGCCTTCCAGGCGCGCCCGTGGGAACTGGTCAAGACCGAGTCGATCGACGTCATGGACGCGCTCGGCTCGGCGATCCGCGTCGACGTGCGCGGCCGCGAGGTGCTCCGCATCCTGCCGCGGATCAACGAGGCGGTGAACGAGGAGTGGATCTCCGACAAGACCCGCCACGTCTGGGACGGGCTGCGCACGCAGCGCCTCGACCGCCCATACATCCGGCGCGGCGGTCGGCTGGAGCCGGCCACCTGGGGCGCGGCGTTCGGCGCCATCGCCGAGAAGGTCCGTGCCGCGAAACCCGAGCGGATCGGCGCGATCGCCGGCGACCTCGCGTCGGTCGAGGAGATGTTCGCGCTGAAATCGCTCCTCACCTCGCTCGGCTCGCCGAATCTCGACTGCCGTCAGGACGGTGCCGCGCTCGATCCCGCCTGGGGGCGGGCGAGCTACATCTTCAACCCGGGCATTGCCGGCATCGACCGCGCCGACGCGATCCTGATCGTCGGCTCCAATCCGCGCCACGAGGCGCCGGTGCTCAACGCGCGGATCCGCCGCCGCTGGCGCCAGGGCGACCTCAGGGTCGCGGTCGTCGGCGAACGGGTCGACCTGACCTATCCCTACGAATATCTCGGCGCCGGCCCGGCATCGCTCGGCGAGCTCACGGGGGGCAGTGCCGGCTTCGGCAAGGTTCTGGCGGAGGCGAAACGGCCGCTGGTGATCGTCGGGCAGGGCGCGCTATCGCGGGCGGACGGCGCGGCGGTCCTGGCTCTGGCGGCGAGGCTGGCCTTGGCCGGCGCTCGCGAAGAGGGCTGGAACGGCCTTGCCGTCCTCCATACCGCGGCGGCTCGCGTCGGCGGGCTCGACCTGGGGTTCGTGCCCGGGAACGGCGGCAGGAACGCCGCGGCAATGGCGGCGCCTGGCGGCATGGACGTCCTCTTCCTGCTCGGCGCCGACGAGATCGAGGTCGGTCCGGGAGCGTTCGTCGTCTATCTCGGCACACACGGCGATGCTGGAGCGCACCGTGCGGACGTCATCCTGCCGGGCGCGGCCTATACCGAGAAGACCGCCACCTATGTCAACACCGAAGGCCGGGTGCAGATGGCGCAGCGCGCATCGTTCCCGCCGGGCGATGCCCGTGAGGACTGGGCGATCCTGAGGGCGCTTTCCGACGAACTCGGCCACCGCCTGCCGTTCGACTCGCTTGCCGGGCTCCGTGCGGGGCTCTACCGCGCCCATCCGCATTTCATGCGCGTCGGGCAGGTCGAGGCCGGGGCGGCCGAGGCGCTGTCGAAACTCGCTTCCGCCGATGCACGGCCGGCTAACGATCCGTTCCGGAACGCGATCGAGGATTTCTACCTGACCAATCCGATCGCCCGCGCTTCGGCCATCATGGCCGAGTGCTCGGCGGTCGCGCATGGTCGCGTCGCGACGGCGGCGGAGTAGGGCGATGGACGGGTTCTGGTCCGACTATCTCTGGCCGGCGATCATCATCATCGCGCAGAGCCTGCTTCTGCTGGTGACGCTCCTCATTTTCGTCGCCTACATCCTGCTTGCCGACCGCAAGATCTGGGCGGCCGTGCAGCTTCGCCGGGGCCCCAATGTCGTCGGCCCGTTCGGGCTCCTGCAGTCCTTCGCCGACCTGATCAAGTTCGTCCTGAAGGAGCCGATCATCCCGTCCGGCTCCAACAAGGGCGTCTTCCTGCTGGCGCCGCTGGTCACCGCCACGCTCGCCCTTTCGGCCTGGGCGGTGGTGCCGCTCAATGCCGGCTGGGTGGTCGCCGATATCAACGTCGGCATCCTCTACCTCTTCGCGATCTCGTCCCTCGGCGTTTACGGGATCATCATGAGCGGCTGGGCGTCCAACTCGAAATACGCCTTCCTCGGCGCCCTTCGTTCCGCCGCGCAGATGGTGTCCTACGAGGTCTCGATCGGTTTCGTCCTGATCACCGTTCTCCTCTGCGTCGGCTCGCTCAACCTGAGCGACATCGTCATGGCGCAGGCCGAGGGCGTCGGCACCCATTTCGGCCTGGTCAACAGCTTCCTCGACTGGCACTGGCTGCCGCTTCTGCCGATGTTCGTGATCTTCTTCGTCTCGGCGCTGGCCGAGACCAATCGCCCGCCCTTCGACCTGGTCGAGGCGGAATCGGAGCTGGTCGCCGGCTTCCACGTCGAATATTCCTCGACCCCGTTCCTCCTCTTCTTCCTTGGCGAGTACGTCTCGGTCGTCCTGATGTGCGCGCTCGGAACCATCCTCTTCCTCGGCGGCTGGCTGCCGCCGGTCGCGGTGGCGCCGTTCACCTGGCTGCCGGGGATCGTCTGGTTCGTGCTGAAGGTCTGCCTGCTCTTCTTCATGTTCGCGATGGTCAAGGCGTTCGTCCCCCGCTATCGCTACGACCAGCTGATGCGGCTCGGCTGGAAGGTGTTCCTGCCGATCTCGCTGGCGATGGTGGTGATCGTCGCCGCCGTCCTGAAACTCACCGGCTGGGGAGGCGCGTAACGTGAGGCTCGACCGTTCCGCGCGCGCGCTGTTCCTCGGCGAGTTCGTCAGCGCCTTCTTTCTGACCATGCGCTACTTCTTCAAGCGCAAGACGACCATCGACTATCCCTTCGAGAAAGGCGAGGTCAGCCCGCGATTCCGCGGCGAACATGCGCTGCGCCGCTATCCGAACGGCGAGGAGCGCTGCATTGCCTGCAAGCTCTGCGAGGCGATCTGCCCGGCGCAGGCGATCACGATCGAAGCCGGACCGCGGCGCAACGACGGCACCCGCCGCACGACCCGCTACGACATCGACATGGTGAAGTGCATCTACTGCGGCTTCTGCCAGGAGGCCTGCCCGGTCGATGCCATCGTCGAGGGACCGAACTTCGAGTTCGCGACCGAGACCCGCGAGGAGCTCTACTACGACAAGGCGCGGCTTCTGGCGAACGGCGACCGCTGGGAGCGCGAGCTGGCGCGCAACATCGAGCTGGACGCGCCCTACCGATGATCATTCCGTCGATCTTCTTCTATCTCTTCTCCGCGGTCCTGATCGGATCGGCGGTGATGGTGATCGGGGCGCGCAACCCGGTCCATTCGGTGCTTTTCCTGATCCTCGCCTTCTTCAACGCGGCGGGGCTCTTCATGCTCCTCGGCGCCGAGTTCCTGGCGATGATCCTGGTCATCGTCTATGTCGGCGCGGTCGCCGTGCTTTTCCTCTTCGTCGTGATGATGCTCGACGTCGACTTCGTCGAACTGCGCCAGGGCTTCCTCAACTACCTGCCGGTCGGCAGCCTGATCGGCATCGTGCTGCTCGCCGAGCTGGTGATCGTGCTCGGGGGCTCGTTTTTTGCGCCCGACCTCGGGGCGAAGCCGGTGGTACCGACCGGAAGCATGTCCAACACCGCCGCCCTCGGCGCGATCCTCTATACGCGCTACGCCTTCTTCTTCCAGGCCGCCGGCTTCGTGCTGCTTGTCGCGATGATCGGCGCGATCGTGCTGACGCTCCGCCACAAGGAGAAGGCCAAGCGCCAGTCGGTCGCCGAGCAGGTGGCGCGGAGCCCGGCCACCGCGGTCGAAGTGCGCAAGGTCGAGGCGGGGAGGGGCCTGCAATGACCATCGGACTTTCGCACTATCTGACCGTCGCCGCGATCCTGTTCACGCTCGGCATCTTCGGCATTTTCATCAACCGCAAGAACGTCATCGTCATCCTGATGTCGGTCGAGCTGATCCTGCTCGCGGTCAACATCAACCTCGTCGCCTTCTCGTCGTTCCTCGGCGACCTCGTCGGGCAGGTCTTCGCGCTCCTCGTGCTGACGGTGGCGGCGGCCGAGGCGGCCATCGGGCTCGCAATTCTGGTCGTCTTCTTCCGCAATCGCGGCTCGATCGCGGTTGAGGACGTCAACATGATGAAGGGCTGAGCGGGCAGATGTATTCGGCGATCGTCTTTCTGCCGCTTCTCGGCGCGATCATCGCGGGCCTGATTTCGATCTTCGGCGCGTCGCAGCGGCATCCCGGCGGCGAGCCCGGCACCCACGCCAGCGAGGACGGGCATGCGCATGGCGGCGCGCTTGCCCATGCGCGCCACGACGAGGAAGGGGAGCACGACGAGGGCGACGGCGGGCACGGCCATGCGCCGGCGGCGCTCGGCTCGCGTCCCGCCGAGCTGATCACGTCCGGCTTCCTCGTCGTCTCCGCGATCCTCTCCTGGGTGGCCTTCTTCATGGTCGGCTTCGGCGACGGCCCGGCCGAGCGCGTCCCGGTGATGAACTGGTTCTCCTCGGGCACGCTTGCCGTCGACTGGGCCTTCCGTATCGACTCGCTCACGGTCGTGATGCTGGTCGTGGTGACGACGGTCTCCTCGCTCGTCCATGTCTATTCGATCGGCTACATGGCGCATGACGCGCACCGGCCGCGCTTCTTCGCCTACCTGTCGCTGTTTACCTTCGCGATGCTGGCGCTGGTGACAGCTGACAACCTCGTCCAGCTCTTCTTCGGCTGGGAGGGGGTCGGTCTGGCGTCCTATCTGCTGATCGGCTTCTGGTACCTGAGGCCGGCGGCGAACGCCGCCGCGATCAAGGCCTTCATCGTCAACCGCGTCGGCGACTTCGGCTTCGCGCTCGGCATTTTCGCCGTCTTCGTCCTGTTCAATTCGGTCGACTACGAGACGATCTTCACCAATGCCGGCACGGTCGCCGGGACGAAGTTCCATTTCCTCTCCTGGGATTTCGACGCGGTGACCGTCGCCTGCATCCTTCTCTTCATGGGGGCGATGGGCAAGTCGGCGCAGTTCCTGCTCCACACCTGGCTGCCCGATGCCATGGAAGGGCCGACGCCCGTGTCCGCGCTCATCCACGCCGCGACCATGGTGACCGCGGGCATCTTCATGGTCGCCCGCCTGTCGCCGCTCTTCGAACTGTCGCCGGTAGCGCTCAGCGTTGTCGTCTTCTTCGGCGCGACGACGGCGTTCTTCGCAGCGACCGTCGGCCTCGTCCAGAACGACATCAAGCGGGTCATCGCCTATTCGACCTGTTCGCAGCTCGGCTACATGTTCGTCGGCCTCGGCGTCGGCGCCTACCAGACCGGGATGTTCCACCTCTTCACGCACGCCTTCTTCAAGGCGCTGCTCTTCCTCGGCGCCGGCGCGGTGATCCACGCGGTCTCCGACGAGCAGGACATGCGCAAGATGGGCGGGCTTCGCACCCACATCCCGGTCACCTACTGGATGATGGTGATCGGGACCCTGGCCCTGACCGGATTCCCGTTCACCGCCGGCTATTTCTCCAAGGACGCGATCATCGAGGCGGCCTTTGTCGGCACCGGGCCGCTCGCCGGCTTCGGCTTCGTCCTCACGGTCTTCGCGGCGCTGCTGACCTCGTTCTACTCGTGGCGCCTGATCTTCCTCACCTTTCACGGCCGCCCCAATGCTCCGCCCGAGGTGATGCGGCACGTGCATGAATCGCCCTACGTGATGCTGGTGCCGCTATTCGTGCTGGCGGCGGGCGCCCTGCTCGCCGGCCTTATCTTCGCCGGCACCTTCATCGGCGAGGAGAACGGCGAGTTCTGGCGGGGCGCGGTCGCCGGCGGCGCGCACAACCAGGTCATCGAGGCGATGCATCATGCACCGCTCTGGGTGAGTCTCCTCCCGACGCTGATGATGCTGATCGGCTTCGGGGTCGCCGCCTATTTCTACCTGGTCAATCCGGAAGTCCCGCGCCGCCTCGCGGCCGAGCACGACTGGCTCTACAATTTCCTGCTGAACAAGTGGTACTTCGACGAGCTCTACGACTTCCTCTTCGTGCGGCCGGCGAAGTGGCTGGGCCGCTTCCTCTGGCGCAAGGGAGACGGCTGGCTCATCGACGGCTTCGGGCCGGACGGCGTCTCGGCGCGCGTCCTTGACGTGACCAGCCGCGTCGTCCGCCTGCAATCGGGATACCTCTACCACTACGCCTTCGCGATGCTGATCGGCGTGGCGGCCCTCGTCACCTACGTCATGTTCGTGCAGTGAGCGGATCATGACCGACTGGCCAATCCTCTCCATCGTCACGTTCCTGCCGCTCGTCGGCGCGGTTCTGGTGCTGCTTATCCGTGGCGACGATTCCGCCGCGCGGCGGAACGTCTTCTACATCGCGCTCTGGACGACGCTGGTCACCTTCGTCCTCTCGATCTTCATCCTCACCGGGTTCGATCCGAGCAACCCGGGCTTCCAGATGGTCGAGCGCGTCGAATGGCTGGGGCCGAGCTTCGGCGCCTATGCGCTCGGCGTCGACGGCATCTCGGTCCTGTTCGTCATCCTGACGACATTCCTGATGCCGTTCTGCATCGTCGCCAGCCGGCTCACGATCGAGCGCTCCTTCAAGGAGTACATGCTCGCCTTCCTCGTCCTCGAAACGCTGATGATCGGCGTGTTCACCTCGCTCGATCTCGTCCTCTTCTACGTCTTCTTCGAGGGCGGCCTGATCCCGATGTTCCTCATCATCGGCATCTGGGGCGGGCCGCGGCGCGTCTACGCCAGCTTCAAGTTCTTCCTCTATACGCTCCTGGGCTCCGTGCTGATGCTGCTCGCCATCATGGCGATGTACTGGGAAGCCGGCACCACGGACATCCAGGCGCTGCTCGACCATTCCTTCCCGGCCTCGATGCAGATCTGGCTGTGGTTCGCCTTCTTCGCGAGCTTCGCCGTGAAGATGCCGATGTGGCCGGTCCATACTTGGCTGCCCGACGCCCACGTCGAGGCGCCGACCGCCGGCTCGGTGATCCTCGCCGCGATCCTCCTGAAGATGGGCGGCTACGGCTTCATCCGCTTCTCGGTGGCGATGTTCCCGCTGGCCTCGGCCGAGCTGGCCCCCTTCATCTTCACGCTCTCGGTCGTGGCGATCGTCTACACGTCCTTCGTCGCCTTGATGCAGGAGGACATGAAGAAGCTCATCGCCTATTCCTCGGTCGCGCACATGGGCTTCGTCACCATGGGCATCTTCGCGATGAACGAGCAGGGCGTGCAGGGCGGCATCTTCCAGATGCTGTCGCACGGCATCGTCTCTGGCGCGCTCTTCCTCTGCGTCGGCGTCGTCTATGACCGCCTGCATACCCGCGAGATCGCCGCTTATGGCGGCCTGGTCAACCGCATGCCGGTCTATGCAGCGGTCTTCCTGATCTTCACCCTGGCGAATGTCGGGCTGCCCGGGACGAGCGGGTTCGTCGGCGAGTTCCTGACGCTCCTCGGCACGTTCCGGGTCAATTCGTGGGTGGCGTTCATCGCGACCAGCGGCGTGATCCTGTCCGCCGCCTACGCGCTCTGGCTCTACCGGCGGATCATCCTCGGCGCGCTCGAGAAGGCGAGCCTGCGCTCGATGCTGGACCTGTCGCTCCGCGAGAAGGCGCTGCTGGTGCCGCTCGCCGCCATCGCCGTATTCTTCGGCTTCATTCCGGGGCCGATCATGCGGGTGACCGCCACCGCCGTGGACAAGCTGGTCAGCGACTATCACGCGGCGCTCTCCGCCGCCGGCAAGCTCGCCGCTCTGGTTCACTGAGGCCCGATGCCGACCGACATCTCCAATTTCGCCGCTTTCGCCTCGGCCCTCCCGGAAATCATTCTCGCGGCCGGCGCGCTGGCGCTGCTCCTCGTCGGCGCGGTCTGGGGCGAGAAGACGACGGATGCCGTCACCGGCCTCTCCGTCCTGCTCATCGTCGCTGCGGGGCTGAGCCTCTTCCTCGCCCCGGAAGGGACCACGTCCGCGTTCAACGGCGCGTTCGTGCTCGATCCCTTCGCGCGCCTCTTCAAGGTCGTCGTCCTGATCGGCTCGGGCGCAGCCATCGTCATGTCCGCCGGCTACATGAAATCCGAGCGGCTGGCGCGCTTCGAGTATCCCGTGCTGATCGTCATCGCGACGCTCGGCATGCTGATGATGGTCTCGGCGAGCGACCTCATCGCGCTCTACCTCGGCGTCGAGTTGCAGTCGCTGGCGCTCTATGTCGTGGCCGCAATCAACCGCGATTCCATCCGCTCGACCGAGGCGGGCCTCAAGTACTTCGTCCTCGGCGCGCTTTCCTCCGGCATGCTGCTCTACGGCGCCAGCCTCGTCTACGGTTTCACCGGACAGACGACCTTCGCCGGCATCGCGCTGGCGCTGCAGGGTCACGAGGCTTCGCTCGGCCTCGTCTTCGGCCTGGTTTTCCTGATCGCGGGCCTCGCCTTCAAGGTCTCCGCCGTCCCCTTCCACATGTGGACGCCGGACGTCTACGAAGGCGCCCCGACACCGGTGACGGCGTTCTTCGCGGCCGCGCCGAAGGTCGCCGCGGTGGCGCTTCTCGTCCGCTCGGTCGTAGCGCCGTTCGGGCCGATCGGGCTCGACTGGCAGCAGATCATCGCTTTCCTGGCGATCGCCTCGATGGTACTCGGCGCCTTCGCCGCCATCGGCCAGCGCAACATCAAGCGGCTGATGGCGTACTCCTCAATCGGCCATGTCGGCTATGCGCTGGTCGGGCTTGCCGCCGGCACCGAAGCCGGCGTCCAGGGCGTCATTGTCTACCTGCTCATCTATATCGCCATGAACCTCGGCACGTTCGCCGTCATCCTGGCGATGCGGCGCACGCACGGCATGGTCGAGGACATCTCGGATCTGGCCGGCCTCGCCAGGACCAATCCGGTGATGGCCTTCATGCTGGCGATGCTGCTCTTCTCGCTTGCCGGCATCCCGCCGCTCGCCGGCTTCTTCGCGAAGTTCTACGTCTTCCTCGCCGCCATCCAGGCGGGGCTCTATGCGCTGTCGGTGATCGGCGTACTCGCCAGCGTCGTCGGCGCCTACTATTACCTGCGGATCGTGAAGCTCATGTACTTCGACGAACCGGCCGGGAAGTTCGAGCCGATGCGGGTGGAGCTTCGCGTCGTCCTCGGCATATCGGGCGCGTTCATCCTCCTCTTCGTCTTCATCGCCGGCCAGATCGGCGGGGCCGCCGGGCTCGCCGCGAAGACGTTCTTCTAGGGCGATGGCGGACCGATTGCCGCCCGGATACCGCCGCCAGTCCTTCGCCACGCTCGGGTCGACCAACACCGAAGCGTTCGCCGCCGCCCGCGGGGGCGATGCCGGCAACCTGTGGGTGACGACCGAAGAGCAGACCGCCGGCCACGGCCGGCGGGGCCGCACATGGATCGGGGGGAGGGGGAACGTGGCCGCCTCGCTGCTCCTCATCGATCCGGCGCCCCCGGCGCTGGCCCCCACCATCGCCTTCGTCGCCGGCATCGCGCTGCACCAGGCGGTCGTCGATATCGCCGGGCCGGCGGTGGCGGAACGCGTCAAGCTGAAATGGCCCAATGACCTGCTCCTCGACCGCATGAAGGTGGCGGGCATCTCGGTCGAGGGCGACAGGCTCGCTGACAGGCGCTTTGCCGTCGTCATCGGCTTTGGCGTCAACTGCCGCGTCCATCCGGAAAGCGAGACGCTCCACCCCGCGACCGACTTTGCCGCCCGGAACATTCCGGTCGAGGCGGAACATCTTTTAGGCCGGCTGGCGGAGCGGATGGCAGGCGAGCTCGAGCGCTGGCAGCGCGGGTCCAATTTCCGTGCCGTCCGCACGGCCTGGCTCGCCCGTTCCGCCGGGCTCGGCGAGCCGATCCGCGTCCGGCTTGCCGACCGCAGCCTCGACGGGCGCTTCGACTCGCTCGATGACGACGGCCGGCTGGTGGTGGCGCTTGGCGACGGAAGGCGGGAAGCAGTTTCCGCCGGCGACGTCTTCCTCGGTGGCCTCGCGTGAAGGCACGCGGCGACGAGCTGGTCTTCCTGCCGCTCGGCGGGGTCGGCGAGATCGGCATGAATCTAGCCCTCTACGGCTACGGTCCGCCGAATGACCGGACCTGGCTCGTGGTCGATTTCGGGGTGGCCTTTGCCGGCGCCGACCTGCCGGGGGCCGACCTGATCTTTCCCGACATCGCCTATCTCGAGGAGGAGCGAGCCAGTCTCGCCGGCATCGTCATCACCCACGCGCACGAGGACCATTTCGGCGCGCTGATCGACCTCTGGCCGCGGCTGCGGGTGCCGGTTTACGCGACCGCGTTCACGTCCGGGCTGCTCATGGCCAAGCTCGCATCCGAGCCGGGGGCTCAGCCCGTCCCGATCACCATCGTCGCGCCGGGCAAGCCCTTCGATGCCGGCCCGTTCCAGATCGAGTTTATCAACGTGGCGCACTCGATCCCGGAACCCAACGCGCTGGCGATCCGCACGCCGCTCGGCGTCGTCGTCCATAGCGGCGACTGGAAGATCGACGAAGCCCCGGTGCTGGGCGCCCCGATCGATGCCGCTCGCATGCAGGCCCTGGGTGCGGAAGGCGTGCTGGCGCTGGTCTCGGATTCCACCAATGCCATGCGCGAGGGCAGGAGTCCGAGCGAGGTCGAGGTCGCCGCGTCTCTTACCCGAATCGTCGCCGAGGCGAGGGGCAGGGTTGTCTTCACCACCTTTGCATCGAACGTCGGCCGCATCCGCTCGATCGCGAAAGCCGCGGCCGCTTCCGGCCGCGAAGTCGTCGTCGTTGGGCGCGCCCTCACCCGCGCGCTGATCGTGGCGGGCGACCTCGGCTATCTCGACGGACTGCCGCGGTTCCGCGAGGAGGAGGTCTTCGGCCATCTCCCGCGCGACAAGGTCGTGGCTCTGCTGACCGGCAGCCAGGGCGAACCGCGGGCTGCGCTGGCACGCACCGCCGAGAAGGATCACAAGACGATCGCGCTCGACCGCGGCGACACCGTGGTCTTCTCTTCGCGGGCCATTCCGGGCAACGAAGTCGCGATCAACCGCATCATCAATGCCCTGACCCGGCAGGGAGTGCGCGTGATCACCGACCGCGACGCCCTCGTCCACGTCTCCGGGCACCCGCGCCGCGACGAGATGCGCACGCTCTACGGCTGGCTGAAGCCGCGGATCGCGGTGCCGGTGCACGGCGAGGCGGCGCATCTGGCGGCGCATGCGGAACTGGCGCGTTCGCTGGGTGTGCCGACGGTGGCGACCATCGAGAACGGCACCATGCTCCGTCTCGCACCCGATCCGGTCGAGACCATCGACGCGATCGAACCGGGCCGGCTCTACAAGGACGGGCAACTGGTCGGCTCGCTCGAGGAGATGGGCATCGGCGAGCGGCGGCGGCTGTCCTATGCCGGCCATGTCGGAGTGGCCCTGGTCCTCGACAACCGCGGCGACCTCGAAGCCGAGCCGGAGATCCAGCTTTCCGGCCTGCCCCTGAAGGACCGCGCCGCCCGGCCCTTCGAAGAAACGGTCCTGTCGGCCGTGCACGGAACGCTCGATTCGCTGCCGCGCCCGCGCCGGCGCGACGCCGAGGTGGTGCGCGACGCCGTCCGCCGGGCCGTGCGGGCGGCGGTTGCCAAGGAGTGGGGCAAGAAGCCCGTTTGCACCGTCTTTGTCTCGGTCGTATGACCCGCCGATGATCGGCCGTCTGAACCATGTCGCGATCGCCGTCCCGAATCTGGCGGCAGCCGCCGCGACCTATCGCGATGCGCTGGGCGCAAGCCTGTCGGCGCCGATGCCCCTGCCGGAGCACGGCGTGACGACACTGTTCGTCGACCTGCCCAACACCAGGATCGAGCTGCTCGAACCGCTCGGCGAAGGCTCGCCGATCGCGCGC
This sequence comes from Bauldia sp., assembly GCA_035651055.1. Taxonomy (GTDB): domain Bacteria; phylum Pseudomonadota; class Alphaproteobacteria; order Rhizobiales; family Kaistiaceae; genus JAFKKF01. The sequence continues at coordinate 2,011 of DASRGK010000076.1, read as the reverse complement.
TTCCTCGAACGCAATCCGGCGGGCGGGATTCATCACATCTGCTTCGAGGTAGCCAGCATCGCCGACGCACTTCGCCGGCTAACCATTGCCGGCGCGCGCGTCATCGGCGACGGCAATCCGAAGACCGGCGCGCACGGGAAGCCGGTCGTCTTCCTTCAGCCGAAGGATTTTTTCGGCACCCTGATCGAACTCGAAGAGGCGTAGCAGATGGCCATCGGCTCGCTGATCGCGATCTACTTCGTCGTCTGGTGGACGGTGATCTTCGCTGTCCTGCCCTGGGGGATGCGCAGCCAGGCGGAGGAGGGCGAGGTCGTCAAGGGCAGCGAGCCCGGATCGCCGATCAATCCGCGGCTCGTGCGCAAGGCGATAGCGACCTCGATCGTCGCGGCGGTCGTCACGTTCGGGTTCTGGCTGCTCGCGCATTACGGGCTTACGATCGAGGAGATCGCCCGCATGCTCAGCCCGGCGCCCAAATAAAAAAAGCAAGGCCCCTGTGGGCCTTGCTCCACGAGTTCCGCGTCTTAACCCTTCGTGCCCGATCCGCAAACCCGCTTGGCTAACGGGCTTGATGGTGGGTCAGGCGGCAGCTGCCGAACGGCGCGCCCGAAGGGATCTTCCTCCCAAGACTTAGACCGCGATGCCTTATTGTTCCGGGCTAGGTGGTCGTTCCAACCATCCTGTCCCTTCTTATACACAAACCCTATCCAAACTCGGACCCCTTGTCACCATTTTGTGCGTCGCCGGCCCAATATTTTTGCACCGAATCGCGCTTCGGCGCGAAATGGTTCCCGGCGTCGTGCCCGGACGGACGGCTGGTGCAAGCGGAGGTTGCCGGCGCGCGTCGAACCGGTCCGGCAGCACGATGCCGCCTTGTGTTTCCTCCTCGCTGTCGATTGAGTGCGGTTGTCTCAAACGGACCTGACCCGGAGCGCCGTCGCGCATGCGCCTTTCCCGATATTTTCTGCCGATTCTCCGCGAAACCCCGAAGGAAGCGGAGATCATTTCGCATCGCCTGATGTTGCGCGCCGGTCTCATTCGGCAACAGGCCGCCGGCATCTATTCCTGGCTGCCGCTCGGCGAGCGCGTCCTCGCGCGGATCGGGCAGATTGTCCGCGAGGAGCAGAACCGCTCCGGCGCCATCGAAATCCTGATGCCGACCATCCAGCCGGCCGACCTGTGGCGCGAAAGTGGGCGCTACGACGACTACGGCAAGGAGATGCTGCGGATCAAGGACCGCCACGAGCGCGACATGCTCTACGGCCCGACCAACGAGGAGATGGTCACAGAGATATTCCGCTCCTACGTCCGCTCCTATCGCGACCTGCCGCTCAACCTCTACCACATCCAGTGGAAGTTCCGGGACGAGGTGCGTCCGCGCTTCGGCGTGATGCGCGGCCGCGAATTCCTGATGAAGGACGCCTACTCCTTCGATCTCGACCGCGAGACCGCGCGCGCGGCCTATAACCGCATGTTCGTCGCCTATCTGCGCACCTTCGACCGGCTCGGCCTGAAAGCGATCCCGATGCGGGCTGAATCGGGGCCGATCGGGGGCGACATGAGCCACGAATTCATCATCCTGGCGACCACGGGCGAGAGCGAGGTCTATTGCTCGCGCGACCTCCTCGACCTGCCGATCCCCGGCGTTGACACCGATTTCCGCGCCGACCTCTCGCCGATCGTCGAGCAGTGGACCGCGCATTACGCCGCGACCGACGAGAAGCACGACGCGGTCGCATTCGCCGCGCTCCCCGAGGAGAAGCGGATCACGGCACGTGGCATCGAGGTCGGGCACATCTTCTACTTCGGGACGAAGTACTCGGCGCCGATGCGGGCCAAGGTCGCCGGCCCCGACGGTGCGGAAGCGCCGGTCCACATGGGCTCCTACGGCATCGGGGTATCGCGCCTGGTCGGGGCGGTGATCGAGGCGAGCCACGACGAGGCTGGAATCGTCTGGCCTGACGCCGTCGCACCCTTCCATGTCGGGCTGATCAACCTCAAGCCCGGCGACAAG
>DASRGK010000075.1:0-4724 GCA_035651055.1 Bauldia sp. | reverse complement strand
TCCGCGCATGAATCGCGCCTTGTGGTGATGCGCTGGAACGGCGGCAAGAAGGGCGACGCGCCGGTCGCCTTCATCGGCAAGGGCGTCTGCTTCGATACCGGTGGTATCTCGATCAAGCCAGCCGCCGGCATGGAGGACATGAAGGGCGACATGGCCGGCGCGGCCGCCGTTACCGGGCTGATGCGCACGCTGGCCGGGCGAAAGGCGAAGGTCAACGCGGTCGGCGTGGTCGGCCTCGTCGAGAACATGCCGGACGGCAACGCCCAGCGGCCGGGCGACATCGTCAAGGCGATGACCGGCAAGACCATCGAGATCATCAACACGGATGCCGAGGGGCGCCTGGTTCTCGCCGATGCCGTCGCCTACACCGAGGATCGCTTCAAACCGCAGTTCATCATCGACCTCGCGACGCTGACGGGCGCAATCGTGGTCGCGCTCGGCCATCAGCTTGCCGGCATGTTCAGCAGCGACGACAAGCTCGCCGCAGGCCTGACCGCCGCCGGCGAGGCGACCGGCGAGCGCGTCTGGCGGATGCCGCTCGCGCCCGAATACGACAAGCTGATCGATTCCCGCTTCGCCGACGTGAAGAATTCCGGCGGCAGGAATGCCGGCTCGATCACCGGCGCGCATTTCATCAAGCGTTTCGTCAAGTCGGTGCCGTGGGTCCACCTCGACATTGCCGGGACCGCGATGGATTCGCCGCAAACCGAGATCAACCGCTCGTGGAGCTCGGGCTGGGGTGTGCGACTGCTCGACCGCCTGGTTGCCGACCGCTACGAGCGGTGATCGCCGCCAGGAGAACGTGACGGCGGACGAATCGCCCAGCGGAAGAAGGCGATGCGGTCATGCGCGCCGGGGTAGGGCGCGCTGACCTTGCCGATCGCCGTGAACGGGCCGAGCGACGCTAAGTCCGGCGGCGGTTCCGGCGTATCCGTGTCCCAGACGACGAGCGCGCCCTCGGTAGCCAGCCGCTGCGGCGAGATCCACGGGTTGATATCGGTGCCGGCATCGACAAACACCGACGGACGGTCCGGCGAATAAGCGGCGACCACGCCACTCGTCCATGTGTCGCCGGCGACGATGCGAAGCGGCTCGCCGGTGTTCTGCCGCCACAGCGCGGTGAGCTGCGCTGCGATGACCTCGCCCGGAAATGCCGCCCGCCGTGGCGCCTGGCTGCCGGCAAGCGCTGGCCCCAGGATCGTGACGAGGCCGGTCGCGAGCGGCGCGGCGACGAAGATTGATCCCCAGACGAGGAGCATCGGACCGAGCCTCGATTGCCGGTAGGCGGGCCTGAGCAAGAGCACGACCGCCAGCCCGATCCAGATCGGCATCGGCGAGCCCCACATGGGATGGAGGCCGTAGCCCGCCGCGGCGGCGAAGAGGGCGGTGAAAGCGTAGGGCGCGACCGCCATCCACAGGACGAAACGGCGGACCTCGGCGCCCGACTCGAAGGATACGGCGTCCGCCGTCCGCCGCCGCCACACCAGCAGGCCGCCGCCTGCGGCCAGCATCAGGATTGCGCCGGCATGGTCGAGGAGCTGTGCGCCGAGGAACTGGAGCGGCGCGAGAATCCGGCCGAGGAACACGGCTTCGCCGGCGCGGCCTTGCGCATAATGGAGGGGGAGGAAGTCGACGCTCCGCAGCCAGACCAACTGCGGAGCCGCCAGAACCAGCGCGGTCGCGATGGCGATGTAGGGCCCCGGTGTCCGGTAGGCGGCGCGGCAGGTCGGCACCGCGATCGAGGTCGCAACCAGTGCCGCGAAGAGAATGACCGCGCTGTACTTGGCGTAGATCGCGAGCGCAGCCGCGATCCCGAGCGCGATCCACCACAGGAGCTTGCGGGTGGTCGACCCGCGCCAGAGCGCGAACGCCGCCCATGCCCAGATCGGCATCTGGATGACGCCGGCATTGAATTCGGGGGTCGGGACGTTGGCGTAATAGACGAGGCTGAGGAAGAGGACCGCGAGCACGCCCGCCTTCGCGCCGGCCGCCTCGCGCCCGAGCAGGTAGACCGGGACGAAGGTGAGGACGATGGCGATCTGGCTGAGGAGGTAGATCGACCAGATGCCGCCGCCGGAGAGGGTGAAGGCGATCTCGGTCAGCCAGGCCTGCAGGGGCGGGTGCTTGTAGTAGCCCCACTGCCACTCCTTGCCCCAGCCGAGGTTCTCGACCACGTCGAGCGGCGCATTCCGGAAGGTGAGCAACGGAACGAGCGTCCAGAGGACGACCTGCTCGATGAGGACGACGGCAAGGAAGTTCTCCGGCCGGCGGTCGAAGCGGCTTGCCAGACTCGCGGGGAGGCGTTTCAAGAGAGGAAGCGTCGGCGCGATAACCGGAACGGAGGGGGAGGTCGACATGGAAGTCCTATTCTACCATCTCGATCGGCATCCGCTCGAACGTGTGCTGCCGGAACTGCTCGAGAAGTGCCTCGAGCGGGGGTGGCGCGCCGTCGTCCAGGTCGGCTCCGAGGAGCGCCGCGACGCGCTCGACGCCCACCTGTGGACCTACCGCGAGGAGGGCTTCCTGCCGCACGGCACCGCCAGGGACGGATTCGCCGAGGACCAGCCCGTCTGGCTGACCGCCGCCGGCGACAATCCGAACGGCGCCAGCGTCCGCTTCCTCGCCGACGGCGCCGAAGCCGGCGATTTCGCCGGCTACCAGCGCATCGTCCTCCTCTTCGACGGCAACGATGCCGACGCGGTCGGGCGCGCACGCGCGACGTGGACCAGTGTCCGCGCGGCCGGGCACGAGGCGACCTACTGGCAGCAGTCCGACGGCGGCCGCTGGGAAAAGAAGGGCTGAGGCCTCAACTCGCGGCCGGGCGGCCGGGCGGATATGCTCCTTCCTTCGGCAATCGTGCCGGACAGGGAGGGCGAAATGATCCGGAATTGGATTGGCGGCGCGGCCGGCGTTCTGGCGGCAGCATGGGTTGCCGGGAGCGCGGGACAGGCCTTGGCGATGGACGCCATGGAGAAGCTCACGGTCGTCGAGCATGCGACCTCGGATGCCGTCACCGATATCGGGGACAAGGGCGATTCGGCCGGCGACATTCTCACCTTCGCCAACGAGATTTATGACGAGGCGAACCAGGCTTCGCTCGGCACCGACAATGGCTGGTGCATCCGCACCATCGTCGGGAAGGCCTGGGAGTGCTTCTGGACGGTGATGCTGAAGGACGGACAGATCACGGTCGAAGGTCCGTTCCTCGATGCCGGCGACTCGATGCTTGCGGTCACCGGCGGCACCGGCGCCTATGCCGGCGTGCGGGGCGACATGAAACTGCATGCGCGGAACGCCCAGGGCAGCGAATACGACTTCGTCTACGACCTGATCCGCTGATCAGCCCGAGGCCGCCGTCGCGTCCTCGTAGTCGGCGGAGAGGGCTAGCCATTCCTCCTCCGCCGTCGCGAGCGCCTTTGCCACAGCAGCGCGGTCGCGCCCGTAGGCGACGACGCCGGCGGGGTCGCGCTGGTAGAGGGACGGGTCGGCGAGCCGGGCATCGAGAAGCTGGATCTCCTTCTGAAGCTTCGCGATCAACGACTCGATCTCCCGGATCTTCTTGCGGAGCGGGCCCGCCTTCTCGCGGCGTCCGGCGGCCTCGCGCCGGCGCATCTGGCCGTCATCGCCACGCGCCGGCCCGCCGCGGTTGCGGCCGGAGCGGCTGTCGAGCACCAGGCGGCGGTAATCGTCGATGTCGCCGTCGAAGTTGCGCACCGTGCCGTCGGCGACCAGCCACAGCCGGTCGACCGATGCTTCGAGGAGATGCCGGTCGTGCGAAATGAGGATCACCGCGCCGGGAAAGTCGGCGAGCGCCTGGACCAGCGCCTCGCGGCTGTCGATGTCGAGGTGGTTGGTCGGCTCGTCCAGAATGAGCAGGTGGGCGCCCTTGAAGGTGGCGAGGCCGAGGAGCAGCCGCGCCTTCTCGCCGCCCGACAGGTCGCGCGCCGGCGTGTCCATCTTGCCCATCGGGAAGCCGAGCGCGCCGGTGCGCGCCCGCACCCGCGCCTCGGTCTCGTCGGGCAAGAGGTCGCGGACATGCTGGTAGGCGGACATGGCCGGCGACAGTTCATCGAGCTGGTGCTGGGCGAAATAGGCGACTTCGAGGCTGTGCGGACGGCGGAACGTGCCGGCCTCCGGCGACAGGCGACCGGCGATCAGCTTGGCGAAGGTCGACTTGCCGTTGCCGTTGGCGCCAAGGAGTCCGATGCGGTCGTCGTCGTCGATCCGGAGGTCGAGTTTCGACAGGACCGGTCGCCCCGGCTCGTAGCCGACCGACACGCCTTCCATGAGGGCGATCGGCGGCGCCATCGGCTTCACCGGTGCGGGGAAGATGAACGGATAGACCGACTCGTCGGCGACAGCAGCGATCGGTTCCAGCTTCGCCAGCGCCTTCAGGCGCGACTGCGCCTGGCGCGCCTTGGAGGCCTTGAAACGGAAGCGGTCGACGAAGGCCTGCATGTGGGCCCGCTGCGCTTCCTGCTTCCGTTTCAGCTTGATCTCCAGCGCCTGCCGCTCGCGCCGCTGCCGGTCGAAGGATTCGTAGTTGCCGCGGTAGAGCGTGAGCTTGCCCTGGTTGAGATGCAGGATGCCGTCGACTGCCCGGTCGAGCAGATCGCGATCATGGCTGATGAGCAGGACGCTGCGCGGATAGGCGGCGATGTAGTTCTCCAGCCAGAGCGTGCCTTCGAGGTCGAGGTAGTTCGTCGGCTCGTCGAGGAGGAGGA
>DASRGK010000074.1:0-26949 GCA_035651055.1 Bauldia sp. | reverse complement strand
GTTGCCAAGATCGGCTAGCGCTGTCCAGAAACGTTGCGGAGGAGCGGGGGAGGGTGCCGTTCACGCGATCTTTACCGGCTTCCCTGTTAATCCGGTAAGGCTAACATTCCGTCACCAATCGCTCTCGTGGACCCTTGCGGCAGTGTCAAGAATCCTCCTTGCTGAAGACGACAGCGACATGCGCCGTTTCCTCGCCAAAGCGCTGCAGAACGCCGGCCATGACGTGGTCGCCTTCGACAATGGCAGGAGCGCCTATGAGCGCATCCGCGAGGAGCCGTTCACGCTTCTCCTGACCGACATCGTCATGCCCGAAATGGACGGCATCGAGCTCGCCCGCCGCGCGACCGAGCTCGACCCCGATCTCAAGGTGATGTTCATCACCGGCTTCGCCGCCGTCGCCCTCAACCCGGATTCGAACGCCCCCAAGGACGCCAAGGTCCTGTCGAAGCCGTTCCACCTCAAGGACCTCGTCAACGAGGTCGAGAAGCTCCTCGCGGCATGAGCCGCGCGACCGGCATGAGCGGCGACACTTGAACAAGCTTCGCCCGCGCTGCTATATGCGGTGACCCACGGCCGCAAGCGGCCTCCTATGCGTGGGCGCGTAGCTCAGCGGTAGAGCACTGCCTCGACACGGCAGGGGTCACAGGTTCAATCCCTGTCGCGCCCACCATTCGCCCGAGACCAGACGGCCCCCGAAGGACCGCGAGTCGGCGGCCACCCTTTCCTGTGTCCCCGGTCACAGCCGGAACGCGAATAGCGGCGTAAACACCCTCCTGTCCTGAACCAAAGCGTCGTCTGCGCGTTGGTCCTGCGACGGCCGCTCCGGCGGCGATCGAGGGAGGGCTGAAATGCGTGCCCACTCCAAGCTTTTCGCGGTTCTCACGACAGTCGGCATGGTTGGCGCCGCGGGCATCACGCTCGCTGCCGCTTCCTTCGGCCCGGCCAGCCGCTACATCGACGACGGCGTGCTCAGGAGCGCCGGCGCCCCCGTTATCGGCGCCGCCCTGTTCACCACGCCGGTGACGGCCGCCACGTCTTCCTGCGTCCCGTCCGAGTCCATTCTCGCCGGCTTTGCCAACGAGGAATCGCGCTTCGGCGGCAAGGTCTACCGGCTCGGCAACGGCCTGCAACAGGCCTTCGCCGATGCCTGGCGCGCGCAGGGCGAGATCGCCCCGGTCACGGTCTCCGAGGTGCTCGTTCATCTCTTCCCGGGCCAGGACGGCGACTGGACGGCGGATGTGGTCGAGATCGGCGCCGATGGCTGCGCCGCAACCCGGACCATGATCCCCGGCGATACCTGGACCACGATCCTGCGCGCCGCGGCCGGACCGCAGGTCTGATCCGGCGGCGGAATTTCTTGACAGGGCAGGGCGCGGCCACTAGGTTCCGCGCGCTTTTCCAGCCCGAAGTAGACGTGTCATGAAGATCCGCAACTCACTCCGCTCGCTTCGCAACCGGCACCGCGCCAATCGGCTGGTGCGGAGGAAGGGCCGCGTCTACATCATCAACAAGACCAACCCGCGCTTCAAAGCCCGCCAGGGCTGAGCCGGCGCCGGGCTTCGCCGCAGCCTCACATCGCCGTGTTTTGACGAAAGCGCCTCGGGCGCTATCGTTGTTTCCATGCGGATTCTGCGAGGCATTTTCGCGCTCTTCGTCACCGTTGCCGCCGCCGTGCCGCTCGCGGCGGAAGAGACACCGCCCAGCGTCGGCAGGGATGCCGTGGCGCCGGAGAAGAGCCGCGCAGAGCAACTGGACGATCTCTTCGCGACGCTCCAGGCCGCTTCGACGAGCGACGAGGCGGCCAAGACCGCGGAATCGGAAATCCTCCACCTGTGGCTCCGCTCCGGCAGCGATACGGTCGACGTCCTGATGCTCTGGGCGATGCGCGCCATGGACGCCAAGATGTATGCCGACGCGCTCGACCTCCTCGACCGCATCGTCACCATGAAGCCCGACTACGTCGAAGGCTGGAACAAGCGGGCGACGGTCTATTACCTCACCGACGATTACAGCAAATCGCTCGCCGATATCGAACGGACGCTGGCGATCGAGCCGCGCCACTTCGGCGCGTTGTCCGGGCTTGGCATGATCATGCGCGACATCGGCGACGACAAACGCGCCGCCGAGGCCTTCCGCCGCGCCCTTGCCGTCGATCCGCATCTCGACAACGTCAAGAAATCCCTCGACGAGCTCGAGACGAAGGCGAGCGGCAGCCCGATCTGAGCCGTTGGGCCAAAAGAAAACGCGCGGGATGCGGACTGGCGCCGGCAGAAGGAATTGCCCGCCGGACCGCTAGTTCGTCCGGCCGTCCTTCGAGACGTAGGCGATGCGCAGCATGTTGGTCGCGCCGGGCGTGCCGAGAGGCACGCCGGCGGTGACGATGATCCGCTCCCGGTCCTCGGCAAACCCCTCGTCGAGAGCGATCTCGCAGGCATGGGCGATCATGTCGTCCAGCGTCTTCGGCTCATCGCCCGCGACCGTGTGCAGGCCCCAGACAATCGAGAGCCGGCGGGCGGTGGCGATGACCGGCGAGAGCACGATGATCGGCGTCTGCGGCCGCTCGCGGGCGGCGCGGACCGCGGTGGCGCCGGACGCGCTGTAGCAGCAGATGGCGGCAAGGTTGAGCGTCTCGGCGATCTGGCGGACCGCCGCCGAGATGGCGTCGGCGCCGGTCGCCTCCGGCTCGGTGCGCTGGGCGTGGACGATGTTCTTGTAGTTCGGGTCGCGTTCGACCTCGATGGCGATGCGATCCATGGTGGTCACCGCCTCGACCGGATAGGCGCCGGAGGCCGATTCGGCCGAAAGCATGATCGCGTCGGCACCCTCGAAGACGGCGGTCGCCACGTCCGAAACCTCGGCGCGGGTCGGCACCGGCGCGGCGATCATCGATTCGAGCATCTGGGTGGCCACGACGACCGGCTTGCCGGCGCGGCGGGCCGCGCGGGTGATCTGCTTCTGGATGCCGGGGACGCGCTCGAGCGGCATCTCGACGCCAAGGTCGCCGCGGGCGACCATCAGCGCATCGGCCATCTCGATTATCGCGGCAAGGCGGGTCACCGCCTGCGGCTTCTCGATCTTGGCAAGCACGCCCGCCTGGCCGCGGGCGAGCTTCCTCACCTCGGCCATGTCCTCCGGGCGCTGCACGAAGGACATCGCGATCCAGTCGGCGCCGGCGTTGAGGCCGGCCTCGAGGTCGGAGCGGTCCTTCGGCGTCAAGGCGCCGAAATTGATCGTCGTGTCGGGAACGCTGACGCCCTTCCGGTCGGAAAGCTTGGTGCCGACCTCGACGGTGGTCATGGCGCGGTTGTTCGAGCATTCGAAGACGCGCAGCCGGACCTTGCCGTCGTCGAGGAGCAGCCGGTGCCCGACTTCCAGCGCCGCGAAGATTTCCGGATGCGGCAGCTCGACACGGGTCTGGTCGCCGGGCGTCGGATCGCTGTCGAGGATGAAGGTGTCGCCCGGATTGAGGCTGACCTCGCGGTTGGCGAAGACGCCGATGCGGAGCTTCGGGCCCTGCAGGTCGATGAGGATACCGATCGGCCGCTGGAAGTCAGCCTCGACCTCGCGGATCGTCGCCACCAGCGCCCGCAGCTTGTTGTGGTCGGTGTGGCTCATGTTGATGCGGAAGAGGTCCGCACCGGCCTGGAAGAGACGCGCGATCGTCCCCTTGTCGGAGGATGAGGGTCCAAGGGTGGCGAGGATCTTGACCTTGCGCGCGCGCCTCATTTGCCGCCGGTCCCGGTTTCGCCAGGCTCGGTCAGCTGCACCGTCCAGCTTTTCTGCTCGCCGGTGTCGACCTCGAAGAAACCGGTCCGTTCAAAACCGCGCGCCACGCAATCCTCGATGCCGCGGATGGTGAACATCTTGTCGCGCGTGCACATAACCGCCTTGCCGCCCCAGGTGCCGCCCTGATCGTAGTCGACTGCATAGATGTAGAAGAACCGCGACGCCAGTGGCCCGGCCATCAGCGTCTCGCAGGTGCTCGCGGCGACGTTCCACCAGCCCTCGGTCGTCCAGTCGCCCTCGACCTTGTAGCCGATCGCAACGCCGACGCGGCTGCTCGTCTTGTTGCAGAGGCGGAGGCCGCTTGCCCCCGGGTCGACGGTGAGAGCGCCGGAGACGCCGGCGGGGGTGCCGCCCGCGGCGGCGAGGCGGGTATCCGCGTTGCCGGAACTGCCCGGCAGGAGCCAAAGAACGAACAGGACGACAACCACCACCAGCGTGAGGCTGGCAGCCACCGCCGCCTTCCGGTACCAAGGCTTGAACGTGCGCGATGACATCGGTCGGGAGTGCGTCCTGGCCGTTGGCTCTGGCTGACGATTCACGCGTTTATGGCGCGCTGACTTTCAGCGGTCAACGCGGGCGGGGCGGCGCCGCCAGTCTCGTCCGGGCGTTGCAAAGCGTATCGATTCCCCGACTTGCCGGACGGCGTAGGTGCGCGGCGAAAGCGGCGTCATCAAGGCCCGGCCGGAGCGGGCTTTCGTCCCGGGCGCGCCGCGGCGATGCCGGCAATGATGAGAACGCCGCCGACGGCCTGAACGAGAGTCACCGGCTCGTCGAGGAAGAGCCACGCGAACGCAGCTGCGGCGACCGCCTCGATGAAGATGACGAGGGCAGAGAACGCCGCCGGCAGGTGCCCCAGCGCATAGGTGAGGAGGCCCTGGCCGCCCGTGTGGCTGACGACGGCGAGCCCGGCCAGCGCTGCCCAGCCGGCGAGACCGGGCGGGAAGATCCGGTCGCCGGCAAAGAGCGCGACGGCGAAGAGGGCGGCCGCCGATATTGCCGAGGACAGGAAGACGATCCGTCCTGGGCCCGAGCGCCGGCGGGCGCTGCGGACGGCGAGGAAATACATGCCGAAGAAGAACGAGGTGGCGAGGCCGAAGAGGTCGCCGTCGAGATGATCCGGCCTGAGCGTGGCGCTGGTGCCGATCAGCGCCGCGGCGCCGCCGAGGCAGAGGAGAAGGCCGCCCACCGTCTCGCGGCCGACCGTCTCGCCGATGAGCAGCCCCGAGCCGAGCGCGACCCAGACCGGCGCCAGCGTCGCCAGGAACGTCGCGTTGGCGACGCTGGTGTGAAGGATGGCGAGGTGCCAGAAGATCAGGTCGCCACCGAAGAGGAGGCCGGCGGTGAGGATCGCTCCGTCGAGCCGCAAAACCGCCGACTGCGCTTCGCCCTCGGAGCGCGCTTCGTAGGCCGCCCAGAGATAGAGGAGCGGCAGGGCGCCCGCGACCCGCCAGAAGGCGCTCGCGAACGGGCCGACCTCGGCAAGGCGGACGAAGATCGGCGAGATGCCCATCGCCAGCGCGCCGAGAAAGAGCGCGGCGAGGGGCGCGGCATCGGCGCGATCGTGGCGGGTGACGGTCCGGGTGTCGGCCATGACGGAATGGGAGGAAGGGCGAAAGGTCGCCGCTTCTATGGCATGGCGGACGGGCCGTCACTATCATCCCGGAGATGGACGCGAGCGATCCGGACAGGACCGGCGATGAAGACCCGTATCACCTGGTTGCCGGCGATCCGGCCTGCGGGCTGCTGCTCCTCTGCGACCATGCGCGCAACCGCCTGCCGGCTGCCTATGGCAGCCTCGGCATCGCGGCGGGCGAATTCGAGCGGCACATCGCCTACGACATCGGTGCGGAGGCCCTGACGCGCCGGCTTGCCGACCGGCTCGGCGCGCCGGCGGTGCTCTCGTCCTTTTCGCGCCTTCTCATCGACATCAATCGCGGCGAGGACGATCCGACGCTGATCATGCGCCTCTCCGACGGCGCGATCGTGCCGGGCAACCGTCGCGTCGACGCGGCCGAACGGGCGCGGCGCATCGCCGCCTACCACGCGCCCTACCATAACGCGGTCAGCGCCGCGGTCGACCGCGCGCTCGCTGCCGGCTGGCCGCCGATTCTCGTATCGATCCACAGCTTCACGCCGTCCTGGCGCGGCGTGCCGCGTCCGTGGCAGGTCGGCGTGCTCTGGGATCACGATCCGCGTTTCTCGCGGGCGCTGATCGCGCTCCTCGCCGAGGATGCTTCGCTCGTGGTCGGCGACAACGAGCCCTATGCCGGCGGACTCCCCGGCGACACGCTCTACCGACATGCGATCGAGCGCGGCCTTGCCCACGCCATCATCGAAGTGCGGCAGGACCTGATCGCCGCCGACGCCGGAGTCGAGGAGTGGACGGCGCGCCTCGCGCCGCCCATCGCCGAGCTAAACCGCGACCCGGAACTGCATCTCGTCAGGCACCATCTTCCGAGTAGTGGGCAAGCGCCGCAACGCTATTGACGAGCGCGCCGCAGAGGGGCAAGCAGCCCATCCCGTCAGGCCGAGTGCGAGGAGAGAAGTCGGATGGCCGAGACCCAGGGCATCGCCCGCGACCAGTTGAAGTCGATCGTCGAGCGCATCGAACGGCTCGAGGAAGAAAAGAAGGCGCTCGCCGACGACATCAAGGAAGTCTACGCCGAGGCCAAGGCGAACGGCTTCGATACCAAGACGCTGCGAACGGTCGTGCGGCTGAGGAAACTCGACAAGGCGGAGCGCCAGGAGGCAGAGGCGCTGCTTGACCTCTATTTGCAGGCGCTGGGCATGGTGCCGGCCTGAAATGCAAAGAAGCGCGGGGTCTGCCCGCGCTTCGCGAAACATCACAAGCGGATCGGACTAGCGCGAGGCGACCGACGCGGCCTTTTCGAGGTCGACGACCGCCGGGGACTGCACGATCGTGCCGCTGAAGTGGTCGGTGCGGAGCGTGCCGGAGACCGACGCCGTGAAGGTCGCGGCAAAACCGACGGTCGGCTTGTCCATCAGCGCCGGCATCTGCGCAAAGTCGGGCATGGTGAGGAGGGCGTAACGCTTCTCGCGGGTCGACTGGCCGGCCATCCACAGACGCAGCGCCTGCGTGTCGAGGGCGGTCAGCGTCAGCTTGGCGGCGCTCAGCCGGGCATAGAGGTCTTCGATCGGCAGGGCGGGGGCCGCAACCGGCACCGCCACCGGCGAGGCGACGTTGTGAAGCGGGCTCGCCTGCGGGATCGGGATCACGGCGCCGGTCACCTTCGCCGCGGCGCGCGGTTTGTCGGCCGAGGTGTCGAGCGCGGCATAGCCCATCACCGCTGGGACGCTGCCGATATCGCCGGTGCTCCCGCCACGAAGCACGGCGGTAGTCATTGCCTCGGCGCGAAGCGGCCGGGATACGTCTACGGTGGCAACGATCGCGGTCGGCGCAATCGGCAGCGAGGCCGGCGCCGAGCGGCCGCTGCGGTCCCGGGCAGCCATCGCACTGGCGAGCGCGGTCGGGACCGGCGTTGAGATATCGGAAGCGGCGTCGAAATCGACGTCGCGCAGAATGGCCGGACGGGCGGTCGCCGGCTTCGCCGCCGGCTTGCCCGCGTCAACGCCGAAAGTGCGGTCAAAGAAGGAAATGGCGTGGGTCGGCGCGGGAGCGGCGACCGGGACCGTGGCGCCGGCCTCGACCATGGCGACCACCGCCGGCGCGGTTTCGGCCACGACGGGCCGCTGCGCCAGGCGCGGCATCGGCACTTCCTTGATGAGGTCGTCATTGGCGAGCGACTTGACGACCCGATCGGTCGCCTCGTCGGCGGTTTCGCCGTCATCGCCGGCGTCGGCAACCGAAGCCAGGACGACGGCACCGGCCTTCCGCGACTGATAGGCGGCGAGCGCCGCAGCGTAGCCGGGCAGGGGCTTGCCATCGGACGGGATGTAGAGGGTCTTGCCGTTCGGGAAGACCCGGACGAGCTGGTCGCGGGTCATGCGCGGCCACATGCGCACGCCGCCGGTATCCATGTGGACGAAGGGCGAGCCCGAGGTCGGGTAATAGCCGACGCCGCCGATCTGCATGCGGAGGCCAATCTCGCGCAGCTTCGAAAGCGGGACGCCGGGAATGTAGAAGTCCATCGCCTTGCCGAGCATGTGCTGGCTGTGCTGGGCGACGCCCTTGGAGCGGCGGCGGAGCATGGCGTTGGTGTCGGGCGAGCGGTAGCCGCACACGACGTGGATGAAGTCGGACGAGCCGGACGCGGCATAAACCTGCCAGAGCAGGTCGTAGAGGTGCGGGTCCATCGACTTGACCTCGTTCCTCCGCCAGTCGCGGACGAGGTAGTTGAGCCGCGCGATGCCGTCCTTGTCGTAGACGCCGTCACGCTTGAAAACGATGGTTTCCCGCTGGCCGGTATGCATGTGCATGAGCTTCAGCGCACGGACGCCATCGGTCACGGCATTCACGTGGCCGAGCGAAAAGACCGTGGCGAGAAGCGCCAGGGCTCCGATGCGGAGACGCGCAGAGCGCGGCCCCAGAACGGCCCGCAGCTTATCGCGTCTGGATTGGGTGCCCCGTCTAGACAATATCCCGCGCGCCTACCTTGCCCGTACTCACCGGGTTGACCCCTTGGCGCATGCTAGAGGACGTTGGTTAACGCCCCTTTACCAAACCCCCGCCGGCAAACCGCCGGGGGCTGTCCCGCCTCGGACCCGAAACTAACGTGCCGGATGGTGGCATGTGCTGCTGCATCGCGCAATGCCCGTCTTTGGGCCGGATTTCCGCGAGGTCTAGCTCCTCGCCGGAAGCAGGCCGAGGGCCTGTTCGACGCGCTTGTCGTGGCCGTAGACGTCTTTCCGGAATTCAGGCTCGCCGTCCGCGTTCACCCAGGCCGTGAAATAGGTGATGTGGACGTAGATGTGCTCCCTCAGGTCCACCCGCTTTTCGCCGGTGCCGACAAGCTTCTTCAGCCGCGTGGAGTCGAAGCCCTCTTCGGTGAGCAGCGCATCGGCGAAGGCCCAGGGGTTCTCGACCCGCATGCAGCCATGGCTGTAGGCCCGATAAGGGTTATTAAACAAGCTCTTGGACGGCGTATCGTGCAGGTAGACGGCGTACTTGTTGGGGAACATGAACTTGACGACGCCAAGGGCATTGCGTTCGCCGGGCGGCTGGCGGAACTGCACGTCATTGGCGCTGACACTCGCCCAGTCGACGGTCCGGGGATCGACCGCCCGGAAGCGGCCGCCGACCTTGGCGAAGACGTCGAAGCCTTTCGGGTAGCCGCCGTTCTTCAGCGCCGGCAGGTATTCCTTCTGGATGATCGAGGCCGGCACGTTCCAGGCCGGATTGACGATGATGTGCTGGATCTCGTCGGAAAAGATCGGGGTCTGCAACTCGACCTTGCCGACGACGATTCGGGTCGAATGAATGATCGACCCGTCCTTATGCACGTCCAGCGTGAAGTCTGGGATGTTCACACGCACGTAGTAGCGGCCGAGGTAGCGCGGCATCCAGCGCCAGCGCTCCATGTTGGCGAGAACCGTGGCGATATGGTCATCGCTGCCCTCGTTGTTGATCGCGGCAAGCGTGCCCTTGCCGATTACGCCATCGGCCTTGATGTTCTGTGACTTCTGGAAGGCCTCGACGGCAGCAACGAGCGCCTTGTCATAGACCAGCTCCTCGCTCGGCTTGGCGATCCAGCCGACCTTCTGAACATAGGCAGGCAGTTCGAAGCGCTCGCGAAGCAGGGGGACGCGTGGGTCCTTCATGCCGGGCTTGAGGTTCTGGCCGTCCGGGATAAGGACCGTCTTCTCGGTCTCGGCTTCCTTCCGCAGCCTGGCGAGGAGATCCCGAAGCTGGGCGAATTCCTCCTGCGGCGGGTTATAGGCCGAAAGCGTTGCAGCCGGGTCGTCAGCCAGGATGAGCGACCGCAGCACGCCGGATGGATCGGGCAGATGGCGCGTGTAGCCGATGTTCGGGCTGATGGAGCTCGGCACCAGCTGGCCGGCATAGGCCTGCCGTGCATAGGCGACCAGCGCCAGACTGAGCTTGATGTCGGCGGCGGCGACGTCCGCTAGGCTCGGAGTGGCCGTCGTGCCGAAATCGGCCGGCGGCACCGGGAAATTCGCCGGATTGAGGCCGTCCGCGGCGGCATCGGCGAGCCGCTTCAGGAGGGCCTCGGCGCGGTCGGTGAGCTTGCCGTCGACGATCCACAAGGGGACGTAGCCGCCCGCGGCGTAGTAGACAGCGACGCCGCTGATATCGCCGCGATCGACCGATTTCTCGGTCGCCGCGTTCCGCAGCGCCGCGCGCATGGCGGAAATCGCCGGATCGAAGACCTGGTCGTAGACGGTCGAGCGGGCGACCGGGATCGGCACGTTGATGATCGGGGCCGGGGCCATCGGCTTCTTGGCGGGAGCAGCCATCGCGCCGCCGGCGACGAGCACCGCAGTCAGGGCTGCGAGGACGTGAATCGAAGCACGAAACGACATTAAGGCCTCCCGGGCGGCTCCGGCGCCGCCTGATGAAACGAACCGATACTGCATTTCAATCGCCGGCGGGCCGTTCCGCGGCGATCAAAATGATTTTACCGGCCGAGTGTTGCAGCTACTCCGCAGCGATCCCCTCGGCCATGTGGCCAAGGCCCAGTTCCTTCAGCTTGCGGTAGAGCGTGGAACGTCCAATGCCCAACTTCCGGGCAATCAGGGTCATCCGTCCGCCGTACCGCTCGAGCGCGAGGCGGATCATGTCCGCCTCGACATCAGCTAGCGGACGAACGTCCCCTTCGTCAGTGAACGGGGTTACAGCCGCCGGGGCGGAAGCGTGCGTTTGCGGCGCGGATTCGAGGCTGATCGGCCCGATCTCCGCCGGAATCGCCTCGGTTTCCTCGGCGATCGGCGCCGCGCGATCGCCCAGTTGCGCGGCGATCTGCGGGAACTCCCGGGCGGTCAGCATGGCGTCGTCGGCCAGGACGACGGCGCGGAAGACCGCGTTTTCGAGCTGGCGGATATTGCCGGGCCAGTCGTGACGCATGAGAAGCTGGAGCGCCTCGGCGGTGACGCCGCGGATGAACGACTTGCCTTCCTCGGCGGCAAAGCGCGCCGTGAAGTGCCGGACAAGCTCGGGAATGTCGTCGCGGCGCTCGCGAAGCGGCGGCACCCGTATCGGGAAGACGTTCAGGCGATAGTAGAGGTCTTCGCGGAAGCGGCCGGTCTTCACCAGGTCGATCAGGCTGCGGTTGGTCGCCGAAATGAGGCGGAAGTCGACACGGACCGGGCGGCGGGCGCCAACCGGGTCGATCTCGCCATCCTGGAGGGCGCGGAGGAGCTTCACCTGCACCTCCGGCGGCAACTCGCCGACCTCGTCGAGGAAGAGGGTTCCGCCGTGGGCCTCGCGGAAGCGGCCGGCGTGCTTCTCGTTGGCGCCGGTGAAGGCGCCCTTCTCGTGGCCGAACAGGATGCTCTCGACGAGATTGTCGGGGATGGCGCCGCAATTGACGGTGACAAAAGGCCTCTGCCGGCGGTCGCCGGCGCCCTGGATGGCGCGCGCGATCAGTTCCTTGCCGACGCCCGATTCGCCCTCGATGAGGATCGGAATCTGCGAGGCGGCGGCGCGCTCGCCGAGGCGGATGACTCCGGCCATCGCCGCGCTCTTTGTGATGATGTCGCGGAACGTCATCGTTCCGGCGGCCGAGCGCTTCATCCGGGCGATTTCGCCTTCGAGCGCGCCGACCTTGAGGGCGTTCTCGATGGAGACCTGCAGGCGTTCGGGCGAGACCGGCTTCACGACGAAGTCGACGGCGCCCGCCCGCATGGCGCCGACGACGATGTCGATGCCGCCATGAGCGGTCTGGACGATCACCGGAACGGTGCGTTCGTCGGCGCGCAGGCGCGCGAGCACCGCCATGCCGTCCATCTCCGGCATCATCAGGTCGAGAACGACCAGCGCGATCGGCTCGCCGTCGGTTGCGGCAAGCTTTTCCAGCGCTTCCCGGCCGCTCGTCGCGGTGAGCGCGTGGTAGCCGAAGCGCTCGACCGCATTGGTGAGCAGGCGCCGCTGGATCGGGTCGTCGTCGACGATGAGGATTGTGGCGGGCATGAGGCCCCGGATCATCCGGGCCTGCGGTTAACTTGATGCTAACCCGATCTCGGGGCCGCATGCGGAGGGTTGATCGAAGCGGCGGGAAAACCCACACTCACGCTTCGCCCACTGTTCCGAGAGATCAATCGATGACCGGAAGCCGCCTGTTCTCCGCTGCCCCTGCCGCCGCCCCGCCCGCCGTTTCCGGCGACCTGCCCGAATGGAACCTCGACGACCTCTATCCGGGCATGGATTCGCCGGCGCTGAAGGCGGACCTCCAGCGCGCGGAGCGGGACGCCGAGGCTTTCGCGGCCGCCTACAAGGGCAAGCTCGCGGAGATCGCCGGGGCGCCCGACGGCGGCCAGCGCCTCGCCGCGGTCATCGCGGAATTCGAGCAGCTGGACGAACTGCTCGGCCGGCTCGGTTCCTATGCCGGACTCCTCCATGCCGGCGACACCAGCGACCCGGTGCGCTCGAAGTTCTACGGGGACGTCGAGGAGAAGCTCACCAACGCCAGCACGCATGTCCTGTTCTTCGCGCTTGAACTCAACCGCATCGACGATGCGGTCCTGGCAAAGGCGCTGACCGATCCGGCGCTGGCGCATTATGCACCGTGGCTGGAGGAGGTGCGGAAGGAAAAGCCCTACCAGCTCGAGGATCGGGTCGAGCAGCTCTTCCACGAGAAGGCGATGACCGGGCGGAGCGCCTGGAACCGGCTCTTCGACGAGACCATGAGCGCGCTCCGCTTCAAGGTCGGCGACGAGGAGCTCGCGATCGAGCCGACGCTCAACCTCCTCCAGGATCCCGACGAGGAGAAGCGGCGCGCTGCCGCCGAAGCGCTGGCGAAGACCTTCAAGGCCAATCTCCGCCTCTTCACGCAGATCACCAACACGCTCTCCAAGGACAAGGAGATTTCCGACCGCTGGCGCGGCTTCAAGGATGTCGCCGCCGCGCGCCACCTGTCGAACCGGGTCGAACCTGAAGTCGTCGAGGCGCTGGTCGCAGCCGTCCGCGACGCCTATCCGCGGCTATCCCACCGCTACTATGCGCTGAAGGCGAAGTGGTTCGGGCGCGACTACCTGAACCACTGGGACCGCAACGCGCCGCTGCCCGACGTGCCGACGCGGCAGATATCGTTCCAGGAAGCGCGGGCGACGGTGCTCGGCGCCTACGGCTATTTTTCACCGGAGATGGCAGACATCGCGCGCCAGTTCTTCGACAAGCGGTGGATCGATGCGCCGGTCCGCCCGGGCAAGGCGCCGGGCGCCTTTGCACATCCGACGGTGCCGAGCGCGCACCCGTATGTGCTCCTCAACTTCCAGGGCAAGGTGCGGGACGTGATGACGCTTGCCCACGAGCTGGGGCACGGCGTCCACCAGGTGCTGGCGGCCCCACAGGGCGCCCTGATGGCGCCGACGCCGCTGACGCTTGCCGAGACCGCAAGCGTGTTCGGCGAGATGCTCACCTTCAAGGCGCTGCTTGGCGAGGCGGAAGGGACTGAGCGGAAGGCGATGCTCGCCGCCAAGGTCGAGGACATGCTGAACACGGTCGTCCGCCAGATCGCGTTCTACACCTTCGAGCGGAAGCTCCATATCGAGCGCAAACAGGGCGAGCTGACCGCCGAGCGGATCGGCGAATTGTGGATGGAAGTGCAAGGCGAAAGCCTCGGCCCGGCGGTCAGGCTCGGACCCGGCTACGAGACGTTCTGGACCTACATCCCGCACTTCATCCATTCGCCGTTCTACGTCTATGCCTATGCCTTCGGCGATTGCCTGGTGAACTCGCTCTACGCGGTCTATGAGGAGGCGGCGGCCGGGTTCCAGGCGAAGTATTTCGCGATGCTGAGGGCAGGGGGCACCAAGCACCACAAGGAACTGCTCGCTCCCTTCGGCCTCGACGCCTCCGAGCCGTCCTTCTGGCAGAAGGGCCTGAAGGTGATCGAGAACCTCATCGGTGAACTGGAGGCGATCGAGGGAAGAGCGGCGGCGAAGGGGTAGCCGGGTTGCATCGCGCCATCCGGATGGTCATTTGCAGGAATGACCGCCACTATCGGCGATCCTGACCGGGACCATTCGCGATGCCGCTTATCCTCTTCATCCTCGTCGTCCTCCTCATCCTGCAGGTAGGCTTCTGGAAGACGCTCTTCGCGCTCCTCGGGGCGATCCTGATGATCCCGCTCCTGATCATCCTCGCCGTCGCTATCGTTTTCTTCAGCCTCGTCTTCTTCACCGGCGGTCGCATCGGTCCGCGGCGGTACTGATCCCGGGACGATGGCCGAAGACCGCGAACGCAACCGGCTGACACGGCGGATCACGCGCTACGCGCGGGTCGGCGCCAATGTCGGCGGCGTGGCGGCCCGCATGGCGGGCGCACGGCTCTTCGGGCGCGCGCTCGGCGACCAGCGGAATGCGGTGGATCTCGCGGCGGCGCTCGGCGGCCTGAAAGGGCCGCTGATGAAGATCGCCCAGATGATGGCGACGGTGCCCGACCTCCTGCCGCCCGAATACGCCGAAGAATTGCAGAAGCTTCAGTCGGCGGCGCCGCCGATGGGCCCCGCCTTCGTGCGCCGGCGCATGCTCGCCGAACTCGGACCCGGCTGGGAGAAGCGCTTCCGCTCCTTCGACGCGACGCCGGCCGCCGCCGCTTCGCTTGGGCAGGTCCACCGCGCCGTCAGCCTCGACGGCAGGGACCTCGCCGTGAAACTCCAGTACCCCGACATGCAGTCGGCGGTCGAGGCCGACCTGTCGCAGCTCGGGCTGATCCTCGCCGTGCAGCGGCGGCTCAGCCCCGAGATCGACACATCCGAGATCACGCGCGAGATGACCGATCGGCTGCGCGAGGAGCTCGACTACCAGCACGAGGCGAAGAACGCCCGCCTCTACAAGATCATGCTTGCCGACTCACCCGCGGTCCAGGTCCCCGACATTTCGCTCGACCTCACGACGCGCCGGCTGCTCACCATGGGATGGCTCACCGGCAAGCCGCTGCTCACGCAACTCGATACGCCGCTCGAGGACCGCAACCGCATAGCCACGGCGATGTTCCGCGCTTGGTGGTTCCCGTTCGCGCAGTACGGCGTCATCCACGGCGATCCGCATCTCGGCAACTACACGGTGTTTCAGGAAACGGACGGGAAGGGCGGCGCCGCGCGGCCGGGCGGGCTCAACCTTCTCGACTATGGCTGCATCCGCGTCTTCCCGCCGCGCTTCGTGCGCGGCGTCGTCGAGCTCTATCACGGGCTCCGCCAAGGCGACGACGCGCGGATCGCGCATGCCTATGAGAGCTGGGGCTTCCGCGGCCTGACGAGGGGCGCCATCGATTCGCTCAACATCTGGGCGCGCTTCATATACGCGCCGCTCCTCGACGACCGGGTGCGCACCATCGCCGACGGCGTCGCGCCGCAGGCCTACGGCCGGCGCGAGGTCTGGGAAGTGAAGAAGTCGCTGAAACCGCATGGACCGATCCGGATTCCCCGGGAATTCGTGCTGATGGACCGGGCGGCGATCGGCCTCGGCTCGGTCATGCTGCATTTGCGGGCGGAACTGAACTTCCACCGGCTTTTCGACACCGCGGTGGCGAATTTCGACGAGAAGGCGCTGGCGGCCCGCCAGGCGAAGGCGTTGAAGGCGGCCGGCCTCGCGGAGATGATCCCGAAGCCCGAATAGAAGAGGCCGCCCGGTTGTTCTGAGACGGCATGCGCCCCATCCTGCCTTTTCTCGTCCCCGTCTATGCCGCGCTCCGCGAGCCGGCCTACGCGCTGATGCGGGTGACCGCCGGCGGCTTTCTTGTCCCGCACGGCCTCTGGAAGCTCTTCGGCATCACCGGCTCGCGCGAGGCCATGATCGCCTTCTTCTCCGACATCGGTCTCGAACCGGCGGTGCTCCTCAACAATGCCGTCGGAATCGTCGAGTGTTTCGGCGGCATTTGCATCGTTCTTGGGCTGCTGACCAGGCCGGCGGCGCTTGCGGCCGCGATCACCACCGGAACGGCGGCGGTCTTCGTCCACCTCGGCGCGCTCTACGTCGAGGAGGGCGGGATCGAATTCTCCGCAATCTGGGCGGTTGTCCTCCTCTACATCGCGGTTGCGGGCGGTGGCCGAATCTCGCTCGACCGGCTGATCGGCCGCGAATTCTGATCTTTGCAGTTCGGCCCGTTCCTGCGGCGCGGAGGGCGATTGCCGGGGGCATGATGTTTGCTATAAAGCGCGCGGCTTTCCTTCTGAGGCACGAGTCCCGACATGGCTGATCACGGCGCTCACGGTCACGAAGTCTCGACGGCCGGGCATTTCACCGACGAGGATTTTGCGGCCCACCGGCAGACGTATGAGGCCTTCCTCAGGCTCGCCAAATGGAGCGTCATCGGCATCGTCATCCTGCTGATATTGATGACGTACTACCTCGTCTGACCCAGGCGGCCGGAACACTCCCATGAAGATCGCGGTGCCGGCGGAGACCGACAAGGCTGAGCCGCGCGTCGCGGCGACGCCGGAGACGGTGAAGAAATTCATCGGTCTCGGCGCCGAGGTAAGCGTCGAGAAGGGCGCCGGCGCGGGATCGAAGATTCCCGACAGCGAGTATGCCGCGGCGGGGGCGACGATCGCGGCGGGCGCGGCCGAAGTCCTCAAGGGCGCCGACATCGTTCTTCGCGTCCGGCGGCCTGCGGCCGGCGAGACCGCCGGGGTTGCGGACGGGGCGCTGGTCATCGGAATGCTCGATCCTTACGGCAACGAGCCGGCGATCAAGGCGCTTGCCGACGCGCGGGTGGCCGCCTTCGCCATGGAACTGATGCCGCGCATCACCCGCGCGCAGTCGATGGACGTCCTGTCCAGCCAGGCGAACCTTGCCGGCTACCAGGCGGTGATCGACGCGGCGGAGAACTACGGCCGGGCGCTGCCGATGATGATGACCGCGGCAGGCACAGTGCCGGCGGCCCGCGTCTTCGTCATGGGCGCCGGGGTCGCCGGGCTGCAGGCAATCGCCACGGCGCGCCGGCTCGGCGCCGTGGTCACCGCCACCGACGTGCGGCCGGCCGCGAAGGAGCAGGTCGCCTCGCTCGGCGCGAAGTTCGTCGCCGTCGAGGACGATGAGTTCAAGCAGGCCGAGACCGCCGCCGGCTACGCCAAGCCGATGTCGGCCGAATATCAGGCCAAGCAGGCGGCGCTCGTCGCCGACCATATCAAGAAGCAGGACATCGTCATCACCACCGCGCTGATCCCCGGCCGGCCGGCGCCGAAGCTGGTCAGCAGGGACATGGTCGCCTCGATGCGGCCGGGCTCGGTGCTGGTCGACCTCGCGGTCGAGCGGGGAGGCAATGTCGAGGGCGCCCGGATCAACGAAATCGTCGAGGCGAACGGCGTGAAGATCGTCGGCTACGGCAACGTCGCCGGCCGGATCGCGGCAAGCGCCTCGGCGCTCTATGCGCGCAACCTCTATTCGTTCGTCGAGACGCTCATCGACAGGACCGCGAAGGCGGTCAAGGTCGACTGGAACGACGAACTGGTGAAGGCGACGAACCTGACGCGCGACGGCGCGGTCGTGCACCCGGCCTTCGCCGGCAAGGGAGGCTGAAATGGCCGAAATGGCTCCCGCCGATGCGCTCGCCGCGGCTAAAGCTGCGGCGCAGGCGGCCAAGGACGCCGCGCAGATGGCGCACGACGCGGCGGTCGCGGCGCAATCCTATGCCGATCAGGTGGCCACCGCCGCCGGCGGGGTCGCCAGCGCGGCAACCGGCGGCGCGATCGACCCCTTCGTCTTTCGCCTCGCCATCTTCGTCCTCGCCATCTTCGTCGGCTACTACGTCGTCTGGTCGGTCACCCCGGCGCTGCATACGCCGCTGATGTCGGTCACCAATGCGATCTCCAGCGTCATCGTGGTCGGGGCGCTGCTTGCCATCGGCGTCGGCGGCGTCGAGACGATCGCCGGCGCCGGTTCCGGCTGGGCGCGCTGGCTCGGCTTCATCGCGTTGATCCTCGCCTCGGTGAACATTTTCGGCGGATTCCTGGTCACCCAGCGCATGCTCGCCATGTACAAGAAGCGCGAGAAATAGGGCGATGCTCAACGCCAACGTCACCGCGCTTCTCTATCTCGTCGCCGGCGTCCTCTTCATCCTGGCGCTGCGCGGCCTGTCGAGCCCGGAAAGCTCGCGCCGCGGCAATTATCTCGGCATCGCCGGCATGGCGATCGCCATCCTCACGACGCTGATCGCGGCGGCGCCGACCTGGGGCGGGCTCGGGCTCATCGTCCTCGGCCTTGCCATCGGCGGCGGCATCGGCGCCTTCATCGCCCGCCAGATCGCGATGACCGCGATGCCGCAGCTGGTCGCGGCATTCCATTCGCTGGTCGGCATGGCGGCGGTGCTGGTGGCGGCGGGCGCGCTCTATGCACCGGCGGCGTTCGGCATTGGCGAGCCAGGCGCGATCCACGGCGCCAGCCTCGTCGAGATGTCGATCGGCGTCGCCATCGGCGCGATCACCTTCACCGGCTCGGTGATCGCGTTCCTGAAGCTCGATGGGCGCATGTCGGGGGCGCCGATCCTGCTGCCCTACCGGCACTACATCAATGCCGGGCTCGGCCTCCTGCTCCTCATCCTCGTCGTCGCCTTCGTCATCACCGAGTCGCACGCGCTCTTCTGGCTGGTGGCGATCTCGGCCTTCGTCCTCGGCGGGCTGATCATCATCCCGATCGGCGGCGCCGACATGCCGGTCGTAATCTCGATGCTCAATTCGTATTCGGGCTGGGCGGCGGCAGGCATCGGCTTCACGCTCGGCAACACCGCGCTCATCATCACCGGGGCGCTGGTCGGCTCCTCGGGCGCGATCCTCTCCTACATCATGTGCAAGGGGATGAACCGCTCGTTCATCTCGGTGATCCTCGGCGGCTTCGGCGGCGAGACGGCGGCGGCGGGCGGCGCGGCCGAACAGCGGCCGGTGAAGCAGGGCTCGGCCGAGGACGCCGCCTTCGTCATGAAGAACGCGTCGAAGGTGATCATCGTGCCGGGCTACGGCATGGCGGTGGCGCAGGCGCAGCATGCGCTCCGTGAGATGGCCGACAAGCTGAAGGCGGCCGGGGTCGAGGTCAAATACGCCATCCACCCGGTCGCCGGCCGCATGCCCGGCCACATGAACGTGCTTCTCGCCGAAGCCAACGTCCCCTACGACGAGGTGTTCGAGCTCGAGGACATCAACGCCGAATTCGCGCAGGCCGACATCGCCTTTGTCATCGGCGCCAACGACGTCACCAACCCGTCGGCCAAGGACGACAAGACTTCGCCGATCTACGGCATGCCGGTCTTGGAAGTGTGGAAGGCCGGCACGGTGATGTTCATCAAGCGGTCGCTGGCGTCGGGCTACGCCGGCATCGACAACCCGCTCTTCTACCGCGACAACACGATGATGCTCTTCGGCGACGCCAAGAAGGTGACCGAGGGGATCGTCAAGGCGCTATAAGGGTCGCGTCAGGCACCGTCGTCAAATTGCCGTTCGTGCCGCCCTGCAGAGCCGGCGCTCCGAGGCAGAGGTCATACGCGTTGGTGCAGTTGTTCAGGCACTCGTTCCGCGCTTGGATCGAGCGGACGGAGTTGTAGTCGACAGGCGTGGCGTTGCACTTGTTGTTGCAATTCGCGTTCTTCAATCCGCAATTCACGCCGGCTTTCGGGTACTTCTTCGCCCCTGCGGCATCGGCGAGGACCGGAGCGGCGAAGACGAGCACGACGGCGACGAGTGTTCGGATCACCATTAGGACCTCCGCCGTTCCGAGCTATTGCGCTGTGTAGCACGGCACGCGGGATCCAGGCAGCGCGGGCTGCGATCTTTCGTTAAGAGATCAGGCACAATTCCCGAAGGCCCGCAGCCACCCTGACGTTGCGGAGCGTGCGCACGCTCTATCCGAGCGGGGGCTCGCTAGAATGAAGACGGCCCTGCCGGCCGGGCAGGGCCGCTTCTTCTTTGACGCGATGCCGGACTATTGCGTCGGCGCGGCAGCCTTCAGGAAGTCGCCCACTTCGAGGAGGACGAATTCGTTGTCGTCGGCCCTGTCGAGCGCGCGGCCGGCCGAGAAGGGCAGGTTGTTGTCGTCGGCGACGATGATGTGGGTGGCATCGACGAGGTCGACGTTCTCGATCGTGTTGAACGGCATGTCGTAGAAGCCGTCGCCGCCGCCCTGGCGCTTCATCGACTTCGGGTCGGCGATGTTGAGCAGGTCGATGTAGCCGATCTTGGTCACTGCACCGCCGACATTCGCATCGCCGAAAGCGATCTTGTAGATGCGCTTCAGCCTGGCGGGGCTGGTGAAGCAGTCGGGCTTCGGCGCCTTCGGGTCGGCGCAGGCCTTGGTCGCGCTGCCGACGCCCTGGTCGCGCTCGATCACCAGCCCGCTGGTCGCATCGACGAGGTTGAAGTCGCCGATCGATTCGCCGCCGTCGGCGAAGGGGTAGAGCCAGAAGCGGCCGGTCCAAGCCTGCTTGGCAACGTCGAATTCGAGGATGCGGAGCGCCGGGTGGCCGTCGACCATTTCCTGGGTTCCGTCGGCCTTGTAGAGCGCGCCTTCGAGCAGACCGTATAGCTTGCTGCCGTCGGGCGATTGCGCGAGTCCCTCGAAGCCGCGCGAGCGCGCCGCATTGAAGACAGGGAGCTTGGCGGTCGGATTCGCCGGCATGACCAGCGCCGGGTGGTCCGGCGAGCGCACCGGCTGCCCGTCGGCGAGCGTGTCGATGACGCTCATCACGTGGCCTTTGAGATCGACCTTCAGCAGGAACGGCCCCAACTCGTCGCCGATCCAGAACCCGTCCGCGACCGGCTGGATCGACTCGATGTCGAAATCGGCGCCGGTAAGGTAGCGCTCCGTGGTGCCCTCGTGGACGATCGGGAACCAGACCTTCCGGTCTGGGTCGGCGAGGAAGATCGTCTCGATCCGGTCGACCTTGCCCGTCGCCCAGTCGATCTTCAGGTGATGCAGCATCAGCGCCGCATCGACCGAGTTCGCCTTCGAACCGAAACCGTTGTCCGAGAGCGACCAGAAGGTGCCGTCGGGCATCGTCTTGATGCCGGAAAAGCCCTGCACGGCCTGGCCGTCAAACGGCATCGACAGGCCGGTCGGGCGGACGCCATCCATGCCCGGCACCGTGGCGAGCGCATCGACGCGACGGCGGTCCGGATTGGTGTACTTCGCGGCGACGCGGAGCGAGTCCGGTGCGTCGGCGGGCGCGGCGATGAAGGTCGCGGCAGGCAGGATCGCTTGGGCCACGAGGGTTGCGGGGTATTTCTGGTCGGCGCAGGCCGGACCTGCGATCAGCGCGGCAGCGGCAGCCGCGGCGAGCAGACAGGATTGCATGGCATTCTCCTCTTGTCGTCGGCGATCCGACGCGTGGAGAGGAGAACGTCTCAGCGTCTCGCTGCCGTGACCGGTCCGTGAAGATTGCGTGGCGGGGAGGAGACGCCACAGCCTCGGCCGGGAAGGCCTGCCTCGGCCGTGCGGCGAGAGATCAGGTCGCGCTTACGGCCTTGCCGCCGGTGCGGCGAAGCCCGTCGGTCGCCGGCCGGTAATTGCGGTTCAGCGACACCGCGCGCGAATAGGCGCCGAAGGCCTTGTCGCGCATGCCGAGTTTTTCAAGCGCGATCGCCTGGTTGGTCCACGCCGTATAGGACTCCGGGTCCCGCTTGACCGCTTCGTTGAAGTCCTCGAGCGCGGCCTTGTAGTCGCCGGTGGCAAGATAGGAGAGACCGCGCCCCTCGAAGGGCTCGGCGGCGCCGGGCGAGAGCGAGATCGCCTTGGTGAAGTCGTCGATCGCCTGCGTGTGCTCTCCCATCGCCTGGTAGGTCAGCGCACGGTTGTGGAAGGCGCGCGGGTCGTTGCGGTCGAGACTGATCGCCTGGTTGAAGTCGCTCAGCGCAAGCGCGTACTTCTTGTCCTGGCGGTAGATGTTGCCGCGCCCGACATAGGCCGTGGCGTAGTTCGCATTGAGCGAGATCGACTGATTGTAGTCGGCCATTGCCAGGTCGTCGTGGCCGAGACGGCGCTGGACGAGCGCCCGGTTGGCGTAGGCCTGATAGAAGGACGGGTTGATCTTGATCGCGGTGTTGAAATCCTCGATCGCCGCGTCGAGCTTGCCGGCGCGGCCATAGGCGGTGCCGCGCACGTTATAGGCGTTGGCGTCGCTGGGGTTCTGTTTGATCGCGTCGGTCAGCGAGCCGATATTGACCTTGGAGGCCGCAGCCGGGTCGACATCTTCCGACTTGCCGAAATTCGCGGTCTGCGTCTGGCACGCCGCGAGGAGCAGGGCGCCGGCGACGGCGAGGACACGGAATTCCCGAGGCAAATTCAAATCGGCAGTAGCCCGCATTTTCGCGCCCGCATCCCTTTCACGGTCGCGCGGTCGATGCTCATACCACGCGGCAGCCGTTCACTCGACGGGCCTGACGCGACACCGCTGCCCCATCCGGTTCACTCTCACCGAAAACGGGCGAATTTGAGGGCGGCGGGCTAGAAGCGCCGGGGAGCGCCCGCCGCTGCCGCCACCGGTCGCGGCGTCGCCGGAAGGAGACCCTCGCGCTGGGCGCGCTTGCGGGCCAGCTTGCGCGCGCGACGGACGGCTTCCGCCTTCTCGCGGGCGCGGCGCTCGGAGGGCTTCTCATAGTAGTTGCGGAGCTTCATCTCGCGGAAAAGCCCCTCGCGCTGCATCTTCTTCTTCAGGGCCTTCAGCGCCTGATCGACGTTGTTATCGCGGACAAGTACCTGCAAAGGCTGCCTTCCTCGGAACGGTCTGGATTTGCCGACACCAAAGTCGGCGCAGGGCCATCCCTACACCGCCTCGTCATGCCGGAAGTGGGCGGGTGTTTACCAGATGAAGCCGCGGGCTGTCAAAGCAACGTCCGCCGATTCAGGGTGCGGCGAGCGGCTTGAGGCGGGTGACGTGGCCCATCTTGCGGCCCGGCCTGGTCTCGGACTTGCCGTAGAGGTGGAGACGCGCCCCGGGCTCCGCCGCCAGCGCCGGCCAGGCCTCGACCTGGTCCCCGATCAGGTTCTGCATCACCGCGTCGCTGTGCCGGGTAGGGGCGCCGAGCGGCCAGCCGGCGATCGCCCGGACGTGCTGTTCGAACTGCGACGTGAGGCAGGCGTCGCTCGTCCAATGACCGGAATTGTGCACCCGCGGCGCGATCTCATTGACGAGGATTCGCTTTTTGCCGCTGAACGGGATCACGAACATCTCAACCGCAAGGACGCCGACATGGTCGAGCGCGACCGCGATCTGCTCCGCGACTGCAACCGCTTCCGCGGCGAGCGCCGGCGTGATCGGGGCGGGCACGCTGCTCCTGGCGAGGATCCCGCCCTCGTGGACGTTCTCAGGGATGTCGAAGGCGGCGGTCCGGCCGTCGCGGCCGCGGGCCAGGAGAACCGAGATTTCGCGCTCGAAGGTGACGAGCGATTCGAGAATCGCCGGGGACTCGCCGATGGCCCGCCAGGCGGAGACTGGATCGTCGCCGCCGCGGATCATGGCCTGGCCCTTGCCGTCGTAGCCGAGGCGCCGGGTCTTGAGGAGCGCCGGCCGGCCCGTCTTGGCGATCGCCGAATAGAGGTCGGACTGCCGGCTCACTTCGGCAAACGGCGCGACCGGAATGCCGAGCCGCGCCATCATCTGCTTCTCGAGAAGGCGGTCCTGCGAGGTTTCGAGCGATAGCGGCCCCGGATAGAGCGGCACATGCTCGGCCAGGAACCGGGCGGTCGCCGCCGGGATGTTCTCGAACTCGTAGGTGAGGACGTCGACGCCGGCGGCGAAGGCGGCGAGGGCCTCGTGATCCTCGTAGGGCGCGATTGTGCGCTGCGCGGCCACCGCGAAAGCCGGGCTCTTCGGGTCCGGACAATAGACGTGCGAGGAGAGGCCGAGTTCGGCCGCCGCGAGGGCGAGCATCCGGCCGAGCTGCCCGCCACCGAGGATGCCGAGGATCATGCCGGGCCGGACCGGCGGGCGTTCATCCATCGTCGAAGGGCTTCTCGTCGACGGCGGCGGCCTGCGCCATCCGCCAGCCATCCAGCCGTCCGGCGAGGTCCTCGTCGTTGAGCGCAAGGATCGAGGCGGCGAGGAGGGCGGCATTGATCGCGCCCGAGCGGCCGATGGCGAGCGTGCCGACGGCGACGCCGGCCGGCATCTGGACGATGGAGAGGAGGCTGTCCTGCCCGCCCAGCGCTTTCGATTCGACCGGGACACCCAAAACGGGAAGCGGAGTCATCGATGCCACCATGCCGGGCAAATGCGCCGCCCCGCCGGCGCCGGCGATGATCACCTTGTAGCCGGCGCGGCGGGCGCCCTTGGCGAAGGTGATGAGTCGGTCCGGCGTGCGATGCGCGGAGATGATGCGGTCGTCGTGTGCGATGCCGAGCGAATCGAGCGTGTCCGCGGCGTGGCGGAGCGTCGACCAGTCCGACTGGCTTCCCATCAGGACCGCCACGGGCGGAGTCGGTTCGATCATCGGGCCGGGCTCCAGTTCCTCAGGTTGGCGGTCGCGGGATTATAGGCGGCGGCCCACCGCCCGCAAAGGCGAGAAGGCGGGCGACATTGCCATATTCCGGAGCGGCGCGCTCAGGCTATGATATCGGGGAGCAGTTGGTCTTCCAGTCTCGCGATCCGGTCCTTCAGGGCGAGTTTCCGCTTCTTCCAGCGCTGGATGCGGATCGTGTCGATGCGGCCGGATTCGACCATCGCGCCGATCGCGGCATCGAGGTCGCGGTGTTCCTGGCGGAGTTCGGCAAGGGTGCGCCGAATCTCCTCTTCCTCTTCCCTGGTCAGCCCGGGATTTCGGGTTGCCATGCTGCCCTGTCGCCTGCCTGCCTTCGGTCGAACCTGGAACATCGCCGAGAATAGCACCAATGCCGCCGGGAATGGGCCGGAGAAGTGCGGCGGGGCATTTCCTGACGGTTGAAATCGGCCAAGGGCCTGCACAGATCAGGGTGTGCCGGGACTGTGGAGAGATTGATATTGCAGTGCAGCAACACCTGCCGTTCTGTTCGACACTCCGTCGTCCCTGTGTCACACTGAGAGAGTCGAAGGAGGCTAGCTGATGAACATCGAATCCCATCTGGCCGAGCTTGAGAAGCGCCATGCGGCGCTGGAGCGTGAGATCGAGGACGCGCTCGCCCATCCGGGCAGCGATACGCTCGAATTGACGGAGCTGAAGCGTAAGAAGCTGGTGTTGAAGGACGAGATCGAGCGCCTGAAAGAGGCGACCGTCCACTGATGCGCATCTCCCGACGAGATTGATTGAAAGCGCCGCGGCCTCCACCGCGGCGTTTTCGTCTGTCGGGAAAAGCGTGCCGGACTGCTAGGCGTTGGCCGCCGCGGCGAACGCGACGAGCGCTGTCGGCCAGCCGCCTTCCGAGTCGATCATCCGGCGGATCTCGGCCGCATCGGCCCCGTAGCGGTCGAGGTTGCGATGTTCGAGTTCAACCCGGGTTCCGGCCGCTTCCGGGACGAAGCGGACCTCAAGCTCGGTGACGAAGTCCGGATCGTATTTCCAGGCGGCGTTCAGCTGCCAGGCGAAGACGACGCGATTCGGGCGGTCCCAGACCAGCACCTTCCCCCATTCGCAAATGCTTCCATCCTCGCCGACCTCGTACCAGCGGCCGCCCGGGCGCGGTTCAGCAACGATCTCCTTCAGGGGAACCTGACCGATATGGTGATCGGGGAGCCACCAAGTGGTCATGCCGGCGGTGAAGATGTCGAACGCCCGCTCCGGCTTCGCCTTGACGGTGACCGATTTTCGCACCGGGGCAGGATTGATCTGGATATTCATTCGTCATTCTCCCTGGAATCGCTTTCGACGGCGGCGCGGTAGTTCTCGAGCGAGGCCGTCCAGAACTGGTCGAGCCAGGCGCGGATCGCGCCGAGGCCACGCGGGTCGATCTGGTAGACGCGCCGGGTTCCCTCGACGCGATCGGCAACGAGGCCCGCATCCTTCAGGACCTTCAGATGCTGCGAGACGGCGGGCCGGCTTACCGGCAGACCGCGCGCCAGTTCGCTCACGGGCTGTGGGCCGGCGCGCAGCTTCTCGAAAATACCGCGGCGGGTATTGTCGCCGAGTGCGGCCAAGGCGCGATATTGGTTAGCCATGACTTACGGTAAGTTACAGCTAACGTAATGTCAAGAGCGCGGCTACCGTGGCGTGGCCGATCAGAGCAGGTCGCCCAGGCTTTGGACGACCAGGAATGTGCCGACGACGAGGATCGTCACGTAGATCCAGATGTAGAAGCTGTGCGGATCGAAGCGCTTCACCAGCCAGACCCCGAACAGCGTCGCCGGAATTGCGACGGGTACCAGCACGGCGGCGGTCAGCATGTTCTCCTTCGTGAACTGGCCGAGCAGAAGGTAAGGCGGGATCTTCACCGCATTGATGACCGCAAAAATGAGGACGGACGTGCCGGCGAAGACGCGCGGCTCAAGCCGAAGCGGTGCGGCATAGACCTGATAGGGCGGGCCGCCGGTGTGGCTGACGAAGCTGGTGAAGCCGGCGAGCGCACCCCAAAACGCGCCCTTAGCAGCGTTCTGCGGAGCCGGCTCTGCCGAGATGCCGCGCGCGAGGAAATACTGCACGCCGAAGACGATCGAGATCACGCCGACGATCAGCCGGATATAGGGCTCGGTGACCCAGGAAGCCGTGAGCCAGCCGACTGCAACGCCGACGATCGCCCCAGGCAGCACGATCTTCAGCGTCGTCACGTCGAACACGCGCCGGTACGAGATAAGTGCCACGATATCGCTGAGGACGAGGATGGGGAGCGTAATGCCGGCGGCCTGAACCGGCGAGATCGCCAGCGCCATCACCGGGACCGTCAGGAGCCCCAGCGCCGAGAAGCCGCCTTTCGACAGGCCAAGGATGAACACCGCGGGAACCGCGGCGACGTAGAACCAGGGATCGGCGATCATTTCGGGGCTGGAACAGGGGGCGCCCTTGAACCCTACGCGCAGGCGGCGGCATTGAACAGGTCGTGTCCGGGCTCAGCACATATGAGACGGCGGGGTCTCCTTGGCTGGTTGTTGATCGAGGTACTGTTTTGGGGTGAGGCCGGCAAGGGCGCCGTGGGGTCTGTAGGTGTTGTAGAGGTGCTGGAAGGCGGCGACGTGGGTTG
>DASRGK010000073.1:0-9972 GCA_035651055.1 Bauldia sp. | reverse complement strand
GGCCGTTACGCGTCGGCATCACGCAGTCGAACATGTCGATGCCGCGCTGCACCGAGCGGAGAATGTCCTCGGGCGTCCCGACCCCCATCAGGTAGCGCGGCCTCTCCGCCGGCAGCGCCGGAACCGTGGTCGAGAGCATTTCCAGCATCACCGCCTGCGGCTCGCCGACGGCAAGCCCGCCCATCGCGTAGCCGTCGAAGCCGATCGCCGTCAGCGCCTCCGCCGAGCGGAGGCGCATCGCCGGCCGGTCGCCGCCCTGCACGATGCCGAAGAGCGCCCTTCCCGGCTTCGCGCCGAAGGCCGCCTTCGACCGCTCCGCCCAGCGAAGCGAGAGGAGCATCGCCCGCTCGATCTCGGCCGGGGCGGCTGGCAGGGCGACGCATTCGTCGAGCTGCATGCGGATGTCGGCGTCGAGCAGGTCCTGGATTTCCAGCGAGCGCTCGGGCGAGAGCGCGAAGCGCGCCCCGTCGATATGCGACTGGAAGCGCACGCCTTCCTCGTCGATCTCCCTCAGCTTCGCCAGCGACATCACCTGGAAGCCGCCGGAATCGGTGAGGATCGGATGCGGCCAGTTGGCGAAGGCGTGGAGGCCGCCGAGCGCGGCGACCCGCTCCGCCCCCGGCCGCAGCATCAGGTGGTAGGTGTTGCCGAGGATGATGTCGGCGCCGAGCGCGCGCACCGTCTCGGCGTGCATCGCCTTGACGGTGCCGGCGGTGCCGACCGGCATGAAGGCGGGCGTGCGGATCGTCCCCCGCGGCAGCGAGATGAGGCCGCGGCGCGCGGCCCCGTCGGTCGCCTCAACCCGGAAGGCAAACCCGCCGCTCATGCGGCCGCACCACCTGTCGTCCAATCACACCCTGTCATCCCCGCATCGCTGCATGTCATCCCCGCGAAAGCGGGGACCCAGTAACCGAGACGCCGGGAAGCAGGGCACGCCCGGCCGGGCGCACGATCCTTCACCCTCGCGGATACTAGGTCCCCGCTTCCGCGGGGATGACGGGCAGTGGGTTGGCTTGGTCGCGAGAAACGCATCTACCGCCCTTCCGGCCACAACAGGCAGGCGTCGCCATACGAATAGAACCGGTAGCCGTTGGCGATGGCGTGGGCATAGGCAGCCCGCATCGTCTCGAGCCCGGAGAACGCCGCGACCAGCATGAACAGAGTCGAGCGCGGCAGGTGGAAGTTGGTCATCAGCCCATCGACCGCGCGGAAGCGGTAGCCCGGCGTGATGAAGATCGACGTCTCGCCGGTGAACGGCCGCAGGCGCCCGTCCTCGCCGGCGGCGGTTTCGAGGAGGCGGAGCGAGGTGGTCCCGACCGCAACGATTCGGCCGCCCCGCGCCCGCGTCGCGTTGAGCGCGTCCGCGGTCGCCGCATCGAGCGCGCCCCACTCGGCATGCATGCGGTGCGCCGCGGTGTCGTCCGCCTTCACCGGCAGGAACGTCCCCGCGCCGACGTGGAGCGTCACCGCGTGCCGCGTCACGCCCGCCGCGGCCAGGCGGGCAAGCAGCGCATCGCTGAAATGGAGGCCGGCGGTCGGCGCCGCCACCGCGCCCTCGGCCCGCGCGAAGATCGTCTGGTAGTCGCGCCGGTCGGCTTCGTCCTCCTCGCGCCTGCCGGCGATATAGGGCGGCAGCGGCATGTGCCCGATGGCGGCGATCGCCTCGTCGAGATAGGCGCCGGAGAGGTCGAAGCGGAGGCGCACCTCGCCGCTGTCGCCGCGCTCCTCCACCTCGGCGGCGATGCCCGCGGCGAGGCAGGCATTGTCGACCGTCTGGCCGAAGCGGACGCGGTCGCCCGCGGCGAGCCGCTTTGCCGGTCGCGCCAGCGCCAGCCAGCGCGATCCGTCGAGGCGTTTGAGGAGGTTGACCGAAACCCGCGCCGTGCCGTCGCCGCGCCGGCGCTCGCCATGCAGTTCGGCGGCGATCACCTTGGTATCGTTGACGACCAGCGCATCGCCTTTCCGGAGCAGGCCGGGAAGATCGCGGACGTGGCGGTCCTCCAGGCCTTTGCCCGGCCGCACCACCAGCATCCGCGCCGCCTCCCGCGGCCGCGCCGGCCGGAGCGCGATCCGCTCCTCGGGCAGGTCGAAATCGAAAAGGTCGACGCGCATACCAACCCTGCGCGGCCGCCAGGTTCGGCCGGACGCTACCTCCGCCGGTAGTTGCGGAGAAGAAGCCCGACGCCGATGACGATGAGAATCACCGGCCAGACCATCTGCCAGTCGATATTGACGTCGAGCAGGAAGATTACGGCGAGCGCGACCAGGATCGCCGCGCCGAGCAGCGGCCCCGCCACCGCGCCGTTCACCTCGCCGTAGGCATTGTAGGCCCGCCACGCGGCAGTCGCCGCGCCCGCCGCGGGGATGAGCAGGAACAGCGCCCACCAGTTGTCCGGGAGCGGCATGCCCCAGTTGCGGAGGAGAAAGATGACCCCGACCGCGATGAGGACGACGGCGCCCACCCAGGCGCCGCTATGGTCGCGCCGGCGCGGACGCATCTCGTCCTCGCGCCGCATCTCGCCGCTTCTATCGGTCATGGCTTGTCGCCTTTTCAAGGTTGCGCGGCGACACTATCACCCTTTCCGCGGCCTTAGGCAGCGTCGGCGGCGACCTTCATCGACACGATCCGGTCGGGATCCCGCACCGGCTCGCCGCGCTTCAGCTTGTCGACGTTCTCCATCCCCGCGATGACCTGTCCCCAGACCGTGTACTGGCCGTCGAGGAAGCGGGCATCGGCGAAGCAGAGGAAGAACTGGCTGTCGGCCGAATCGGGGTTCTGCGCGCGCGCCATCGAGGCGACGCCGCGCACGTGCGGCTCGCGGCTGAACTCGGCCTTCAGCTTCTTGCCCGAGCCGCCGGTGCCGGTGCCGGTCGGATCGCCGCCCTGCGCCATGAATCCATCGATGACGCGGTGGAACGGCGTGCCGTCGTAGAAGCCCTGGCGGGCCAGTTCCTTGATCCGCTTGACGTGCCCCGGCGCGAGGTCCGGGCGGAGCGCGATCGTCACCTGCCCCTTCGTCGTCTCGAGGATGAGGGTGTTTTCGGGGTCCTTGATCTCGGCCATTTTCCGTCTCCCTAGTTGGCATCCGCGGCAAGCCGCATCTTCACGATCCTGTCGGGGTCGTCCGGCGGTTCGCCCCGCTTGATCCTGTCGACGAATTCCATGCCGCTCACCACCTCGCCCCAGATCGTGTACTGGCCGTCGAGCCAGGGGGCCTCTCCGAACATGATGAAGAACTGCGAATTGGCCGAATCGGGATCGTCGGTGCGGGCGGCGCCCACCATGCCGCGGGTGAAGCGCGCCGTCTTCGAGAACTCGGCCTTGAGGTTGGGCATGTCCGAATCGCCGCCGCCGGTGCCGGTCGGGTCGCCGCCCTGCGCCATGAAGCCGTCGATCACCCGGAAGAACGGCGTGTTGTCGTAATAGTGCTGCTTCACCAGCGCCTTCACCTGCGCGACGTGGTTGGGTGCGAGGTCCGGCCGCAACTTGATCACCACCCGCCCGTAGCTGAGGTCCATGTAGAGCGTGTTCTGCGGATCGAGGTCGGCGGCGGCTGCCGGCAGAATCGCGGCGGCAGCAAACATGGCGGCAGCAATGAGGCGCGAGGCGAGATG
This sequence comes from Bauldia sp., assembly GCA_035651055.1. GTDB lineage: Bacteria > Pseudomonadota > Alphaproteobacteria > Rhizobiales > Kaistiaceae > JAFKKF01. Next base: position 6,357 of record DASRGK010000073.1, on the reverse strand, counting down.
CATTCGATTCTCCGGTCGTGGAAGGCGTCGTGCCGCGGTCAGCGCGGGAACTTCCCGGCGAGTCGCCTGGCGACCGCCGGCGGCACGAAGGACGACACGTCGCCGCCCATCGCCGCGATCTGGCGGACGAGCGTGGCAGTGATGTGGCGGGAAGCGGGCGAGGCGGGAAGAAAGACCGTCCGCACTTCCGGGGCGATCGCGCCGTTCATCCCCGCCATCTGCATCTCGTAGTCGAAATCCGCCGCATCGCGGAGGCCGCGGACGATGAGGGTTGCTCCCTCCTCGCGCGCGGCATCGACGACCAGCCCGGCAAAGCTCCGCGTCCTGATCCGCGCCGCCTCCTTCCGGCCAAGGCTTTTGGCGGCTTCCGCAAGCATCGCGGTCCGTTCCGCGAGGGTGAAAAGCGGCGCCTTCGACGGATGGACGCCGATCGCCAATACGACCCGGTCGGCGAGCGCCAGCGCGCCCGAGAGAATGTCGACGTGACCGTTGGTGAGCGGGTCGAAGGTGCCGGGATAAAGGGCGATGCGGTCCAAGAAACGGCCCTCGCGGGATCCCGCTTGCAGCGGGTGCGGGGCTTTTAGCCCGCCACAATCTGCCTAACAAGCTCCCCGCCGGCGACGAAAATCAGCCGCGATTACTTGCTTTACTGTGATCCGGGTCACAGCAGAACGGTTGCGGAGCGATTATCTACACTGCCGACAACGATGCGGATCGGGTGCCCGATCAGGCTCGCTGAAGCTGAACGCCAGATAAACCGCCTGCACCGGAACCGTTCAGCCGAGTAGTGCGTTAATAGGGCAATCGAATTCAAGCGGACGCGGACGGAGGACGAAAATGCAATCCCTCTTCCACTCGACCATTCTTGCCACGACCTTCGCGGCGACCGTCGCGGTCGGCATTGCCAGCGCGGCGATCCTGAGCGGCGGCGACCGTACGGCGGCCAAGGCCGACCGCCTGCCGGTCATCGCCTCGAACGGCTACGTCACGGTTGAAACGCGGGTTGCCAACGTCTCGACGCTGGAACGCCTGCCCGCCGGCCTCAACTAGCCCACACATCCCCCGATCTTCCCACCCCGGAAGATCACCCCGCGAAAGAGCCGCCCTCCCCCCCGGGCGGCTCTTTCTTTTTTGCTGTTGCCGCTGGCGGGGGAGTCTGAGTCGGCCCCGCATTCAACCCACCACCTGTCATCCCCGCGAAAGCGGGGAGCCAGTATCCGCCGAGCGAGCATCGAGGAGCGCTACGCCTGGGCGCGCCTTCCTCTCCGCCGCGTCTCGATTTACTGGTTCCCCGCTTCCGCGGGGATGACAGTCAGGGATGCCGCGGTGCCACAACGCCCAGATAGCCGCCGGCAGCGCCTACCCCTCGGCCGGCGCCTCGGCATCGCCCGCCGGCGCGCCCCCCGACTCCTCGCTTTCCGACAGCCGCTCGACCGAGACGACGTGTTCGCCCTGCGTATCGAAGAGCGTCACGCCCTGCGTGCCGCGGCCGGCGATGCGGATCGGCTTGTCGCCGCCGACCGGCATGCGGATGGTCTGGCCGCCGTCGGTCACCAGCATGATCTCGTCGCTGTCCTCGACCGGGAAGGACGCGACCAGCCGCCCGTTCCGCTCGTTGACCGCCATCGCGGCGATGCCTTTGCCGCCGCGCCGGGTAGTCCGGTACTCGAAGGTCGAGGAGCGCTTGCCGTAGCCGTTCTGCGAGACGGTGAGCAGGAACTGCTCCGCCGCGCTCATCGCCGCGTAGCGCTCCTGGGAAAGCGACTCGCCGTTCTCGGAAGCCCCTTCCTCCTGCTCCTCGGCTTCGGCCTCGGGCGCCGGTGCCTCCTCCGGCTCGTTCTCCCCGCGCACGGCGCGGCTCATCTTGAGGTAGGCGGAACGCTCCGCCGGCGATGCGTCGAAATGCCGGAGCACCGACATCGAGATGACCTCGTCGCCCTCGCCGAGCGTGATGCCGCGGACGCCGATCGAGTTGCGCCCGGCGAAGACGCGCACTTCCGTGACCGGGAAGCGGATGCACTGGCCGCCCGCGCTGGTCAGCACGATGTCGTCCTTCTCGGTGCAGGTCTCGACGCCGAGGATGCCCTCGCCCTCGCCGAGCTTCATCGCGATCATGCCGGAGCGCCGCACGTCGACGAAATCGGAGAGCTTGTTCCGCCGCACCGTCCCGCCGGTGGTCGCGAACATCACGTCGAGCGTCTCCCACTTCGTCTCGTCCTCGGGGAGCGGCATGATCGTGGTGATGCGCTCGCCCGCTTCCAGCGGCAGGAGGTTGATCAGCGCCTTGCCGCGCGCCTGCGGCGCCGCCAGCGGCAGCCGCCAGACCTTTTCCTTGTAGACCTGCCCGCGCGAGGAGAAGAAGAGCACCGGCGTGTGGGTGTTGGCGACGAAGAGGCGGGTGACGAAATCCTCCTCCTTGGTCGCCATGCCGGCGCGGCCCTTCCCGCCACGCTTCTGCGCCCGGTAGGAATCGAGCGGCACGCGCTTGATCCAGCCGGAATGGGTGACGGTGACCACCATGTCCTCGCGCTGGATGAGGTCCTCGTCCTCGAGCTCGGCGCCGCCCTCGGCGATCTCGGTCTTGCGCGGCGTCGCGAACTCGTCGCGCACGGCCTTCAATTCGTCCTTGATGATCGCCCGCACCCGCTGCCGCGAGCGCAGGATGTCGAGGTAGTCGCGGATTTCGGCGGCGAGCTTCTCCAGTTCCTCGGCGATCTCGTCGCGGCCGAGCGCGGTGAGGCGGGCGAGCCGCAGTTCGAGGATGGCGCGCGCCTGCGCGTCGGAGAGCCGGTAGCTGCCGTCCGCGTTGATGCGGTGGCGCGGATCGTCGATGAGCGCGATCAGCGGAGCGACGTCGTTGGCCGGCCAGTCGCGCGCCATCAGCTCTTCGCGCGCCGCGTTCGGGTCCTTGGCGTGCCGGATGATGCGGATGACCTCGTCGATATGGGCGACCGCGATCGCCAGGCCGACGAGAACATGGGCGCGCTCGCGCGCCTTGTTGAGGAGGAACTTCGTCCGCCGGGTGACCACCTCCTCGCGGAACGCGACGAAGGCGGTGAGCACGTCGCGCAGGTTCATCACGATCGGCTTGCCGCCCGACAGCGCCACCATGTTGGCGCCGAAGCTCGTCTGCAGCTGCGAGAAGCGGTAGAGCTGGTTCAGCACCACGTCGGCCATCGCCTCGCGCTTCAGCTCGATCACCACGCGCACGCCGTCCCGGTCCGATTCGTCGCGGATGTCGGCGATGCCCTCGATCCGCTTGTCGCGGACGAGTTCGGCGATCTTCTCGATCATCGCCGCCTTGTTGACCTGGAACGGGATCTCGGTGACGACCAGCGCCTCGCGCTCGCGCCGCACCGTCTCGGTGGCGACGCGGCTGCGGATGACGATGGAGCCGCGCCCGGTCTCGTAGGCCGAGAAGATGCCCGACCGCCCGAGGATGATGCCGCCGGTCGGAAAATCCGGCCCGGGCAGGATCTGCATCAGTTCGCGCACCATGAGGCCCGGATTGTCGATGAGCGCGATGGTGGCGTCGATCACCTCGCCGAGATTGTGCGGCGGGATGTTGGTCGCCATGCCGACGGCGATGCCGCCGGAGCCGTTGACGAGGAGGTTGGGGAACTTCGCCGGCAGAACCGTCGGCTCCTTCTCGGAGCCGTCGTAGTTCTCCTTGAAGTCGACGGTGTCCTTGTCGAGGTCGTCGAGGAGCGAGTGCGCGGGCTTGGCGAGCCGCACCTCGGTGTAGCGCATGGCCGCCGGCGGATCGTTGTCGATCGAGCCGAAATTGCCCTGCCCGTCGATGAGCGGCAGGCGCATGGAGAAGTCCTGCGCCATGCGCACCAGCGCATCGTAGACCGCCTGGTCGCCGTGCGGATGGTACTTGCCGATGACGTCGCCGACGACGCGCGCCGATTTCCGGTACGACTTGTTCCAGTCGTAGCCCGCCTCGTTCATCGAGTGGAGAATGCGCCGGTGGACCGGCTTCAGGCCGTCACGCACGTCGGGCAACGCCCGCGCGACGATGACCGACATGGCGTAGTCGAGATAGCTCCGCCGCATCTCCTCGGAAATGGAGATGCTTTCAATGTCGGAGGGTTTCTCCGCACCGGGTTCGCCGGCGCCGGGAGGTGGGGTTTCGTCAGCCAAGGACAGAGGCTCGGAGAATCAAGGAAACGCTAGGCGAATATGGGCGCCGGATGCGGCCGAAACAAGGACGGCAATGCCGAAAGCCCGCCCGTCGCCGGTTGACCCGGAAACCGGAGATGGAGGCCGAGTTCCGCCCCGATCGGGGAGCGGCCGGCGGGAGACTTGTTCTGCATCAATGCCCCCTGCCTCCCGCACGCCCATCCTTCGCGAGCGATCATGGAGGGTCGGAGAATGTTGCCGTTCAGCCGGGAAGCTTTTCTGTCGGTCATCGTCGACTACAACCAGGCGATCTGGCCGGCCCAGATCGTGGCCTATCTTGTCGGGCTGGCCGCCATCGGCGCACTCGTCTGGCGAAAGCCGTTCTCCGACCGTGCGATAGCCGGCGCGCTCGCGGCGATGTGGCTGGTCACGGGCGCCGCCTACCACGCCATGTTCTTCACCGCGATCAACCCCGCCGCCTACCTGTTCGCCGCCGCGTTCATCCTGGAGGCCGGGGTGCTCGTCTATTGCGGCATGTTTCGCGGGCAACTCCGCTTCGGTTTCGACGGGAGCCCGGCGGCATGGGTCGGCGCCGCCTTCCTCGCCTATGCCGGGCTCGCTTATCCGCTCCTGGCAATAGCGACCGGCCATGCCTATCCCGAACTGCCGATGTTCGGCCTCACCCCCTGCCCGGTGACCATCTTCACGTTCGGACTCTTCCTGATGACGACGCAGAGAGTGCCGCGCGTGCTCTTCGTTATTCCGTTCCTGTGGTCGCTGGTCGGCGGCAGCGCGGCATTCCTGCTCAATATCGTGCCCGACTGGTTCCTGCTGGCGAGCGGCGTGATCGCGCTGGCGATGCTCCTGCCGCGCGACCGCCTGCGGGCGATGGCCGCGTAGGGGCTCGAACGGTGTTCCGCCCGATCTCTCTCAAAGGCTTGGTGGGACCCGGCAGCGACGCCCCGACGGTCGGCCGTTCGACCCTGCCCCTTGGAAGGCCGTCCGGAGAGCGCGGCGGCTTCCGTCGGCTTTCGCCGGCGTCCTGTCTGCCGGAATCCGCCGATTTCCTTGTATTTCCGCCGCCGGATCCCATCTAAGGAAGGTGCCCCGTGCGATGCGTCCCTTGAGGGCGGGCACCCGCTCCAGCAGAAAAGGCAGGTCCCGATGAGCCTCGGCTTCCCCAATGCGAGCCGCAGCTACGATCCCGATCGTCACCGCATCCGTTTCTGGGGGCATGACCAGGCGATGGAAGTTCCGTTCCTGCTCGACGAGAACGTGATCTTCAAGCTCGCCCCGCGCACCGCGCATGGCGAGGCCGGGATTCTCGCCGCGTTCGATGCGGTCCGCGATCGTATCCACCAGGTCGCAATGAGGGTCTACGCGCCCGGCCAGCGCCGGAGCTTCTACTTCCTGGCGGCATCGGACTTCTGAGCGGGGTCCGGCCCCCCTCCCGGCGCCAGTAGCGCCATCGTCGCCGCGTCCTCGACGCCGCCGAAATATTTCGCCAGCGCCTCTGTAAACACCGCCTCGCCGCCGCCCGTCCGCGCGAAGAGCGTCAGCGACGAGCCGAATTTCATATCGTCGGGCGAGCCGAAAATGGCGCGCGCCGGGCGGCCCTCGACCCTGTTCACCAGTCCCACACACTCGCGCAGCCGCGCCCCGAGCAGCGGATAGGCGAGATAGGCCCGCGCCTCGTCAAGCGATCCGATCCCGTAATATTCCGCCATCGCGCTCCGCCCGAGCCCGCGCATCTGCGGAAAGATGAACCACATCCAGTGGCTCTCCTTCCGCCCGCGCGCGAGTTCGGCGGTGACCTGCCGATAGACCGGCGCCTGCGCAACGACGAAGCGCTCGAGGTCGAATGGGTCTGGCTCTCTCATCCACCCCAATCTAGCGGATCGGCGCCTGAGAATCGGCGCCCCCAGTGCATCACCTCTCCCGGAGGGAGAGGTCGTGAGCCCGGCGACAGCCGGGCGAGCGGGTGAGGGGTTAGGGCATGGCCGGATTTGCACCGATCTAACCCCCACCCGGCGCGAACTTCGTTCGCCTGCCGACCTCTTCCTCTGGGAGAGGTGGTGCCAACGCCAGGCATCATCCGCAAAGCCCCATTCGCCCCCATTTCTCCGCCGCGCCCTCTTCCCTATGATCGCCGGGGGGCGCCATGACCGACTTCATCAACTCGTTCCTGCTCGTCTATGCGAGCCTCTTCCCGATCGTGAACCCGATCGGCGG
>DASRGK010000072.1:0-4877 GCA_035651055.1 Bauldia sp. | reverse complement strand
CGCGGGATCGCGGAGGCGCGCCCGGACTTCGCCGCTAGACCCGGTTCTCGCGGATCTGCATCACCTCGAAGACGAGGCCGCCCGGCGAGCGGCAGAAGGCGATCCGGCGCGAGCCCAGCGCCGCGTCGATCTCGGTCGGCGGGATCAGCACCTCCGTGCCGAGCGCGACCAGGCGGGCAAGCTCCGCGTCGACGTCGGTCACCTCGAACACCGCGTGCGTCAGCCCGTTGGCGAGCGGCGCCTTGAGCCTGTCCTCGAACACCGTCTTCGGAGTGAGGAAGACGCGCGTGCCGGCGAAGTCGAGGAGGGCATATTCGAAGACGCCGTCTGGCGTCGAGAGCGTCTCGTGGAGGCGGAGCGTCGCGCCGAGCGCCACCAGGTACGCGGCCTCCGCCGCCACATCGGCGACCCTGACGCCAATGTTCCAGAGCTTCGCCTGCAAGCCAGTGCTCCTCTTGCTCTCCGCCAATGATGATGGAGGTGCACTGGGCGAGCAACCTCACTAACTGTCATCCCCGCGAAAGCGGGGACCCAGTAACCGAGACGCGGGGAGTCTAAGCGCGTCCTTCGAGGCTCGACCGCTTCGCGGTCTCGCACCCCCGATCAGGTCGGGGGCAGGCTCTCAGGATGGCGGGGAAGGGTGTCTTTGCCCCAGCTAGTCCTAAGTCCCACCCACATCGCCATGCTGAGGAGCTCGAATCGCGAAGCGATCGAGCCTCGAAGCACCCATCACCGGCGCGCCACCCACCAACTTATCCCCGCCTCACCAAACACCCGTAGACTCGCGTGCATGAGCACCGATCCCTGGCCGCGCATCGCCCGCGACCCACCCCCGCCACCCGACCCGCGCGAAGTCCGCTTCGCGCCGAAGCTGGCGCTGCCGCCGCTCGACCTGCCAAAGCGCGGGCAGGGCGACCCGGTGTTCACCCGCCGCGTCGAAGCCGAGCGCCTCTGCCTCTGGCTTGCCTGCCGCCGGGCGCTCTGCCGGTCGAGCCGCCACTGCACCGGCCCCCATGCCGCCTGCCTCTTCGAGCAGCCGGAGGTCCTCTCGCCATTATTGGAAGAGGGGTGAAGAATCAGCGTCCCCAAAGAAAAAGGCACCGCACCCTCCCCCGTGAAACGGGGGGGAGCCCGTCCCCGGCTTGACCGGGGAGGGACCGGCGAAGCCGGTGGAGGGGGCAGAGGGCGGCACCGGCACGCCACATCGCCATCCTGAGGTGCTCGCCGCGATAGCGGTGAGCCTCGAAGGACGCAGGGAGGCCCGTGCGGCCTATTCCGGCGCGATCTCCCAGACCACCGACGCGTTGGTCGAGATCGTCTGCTGGCCCGGCATCACCGGCACGGCCTTGGCCGCAAAGTCGGCGCGGGCGAAGACCGGCTGCGGGTAGTTGCCGCCGTCGCCGCCCGAGACGGAGAGCACGCGGACGAGCTTGACGCCCGCCGCGGCCGCCATGATCTCCGCCTTCCGGCGCGCGTCGGCGACCGCCTTCCGGAGCGCCTCGTCGCCGGGCTTCACCCGGTCGGAGACGTCGAAGCTGATGCCGTTCACCTGGTTGGCGCCGGCCGCGACCACCTTGTCGAGGAGGCCGCCGGCCTTGGCGATGTCGCGGATGGTCACCCGCACCTGGTTGTCGACCGCATAGCCGACGATGCGCGGCTCGGTCGTGCCGTCGTCGCGGGTGGGCGGGTAGAGCGGGTTGACGTTGAAGCCGGTCGTGCCGATGTCCTTCTCGTCGAGGCCGGCGTCGCGGAGCGCCTTCACCAGCGCGTCCATCGCCGTCGAATTCTGGCTGAGCGCCTCGGCCGCGCTTTTCCCCCGGGTCGTCACCCCCATCGTCACCACGACGACGTCCGGCACCACCATCACCGAGCCTTCGCCCGAGGCGGTGAGGGTTGCGATCTTGGCCGTATCGTCGGCGAGTGCGGGGAGGGCGAGGAGTGCCAGGAGGCCGAGGGCGGGGGCAATGCGGCGCATGGAAGGGTCTCCAACGCCCGGGTCAAAGCCGGGCGCCGGTCTTTTCCCCTCCCATTGCGGCGGCCCTGCGGCGGGGGCCGCGTCAGGCAATCCCGACCGTGGAGAGGATGTCATGCACCGCCGTCAGCAGCCTCAGCGTATAGGCGCCGTGGTTGGCGCCGAGGTCGACGATGACGGCGCTGAACGTGCAGAGGAAGAGCCAGGGAGCGAGCATGACCCGGAACCATACGCGCGCCGGGTTACGGTCTTCTGACGCGGAATCGTTCAATTCGGCGCAATTTGCCAAGGCCTTGTCGGGGAGTTCCGGGGCGAGGCGGAGTTTACGGCGTCGCCGAAAAGCTCTAGGCGGTTCGCCTGGCGGCTGGCCAAATACCTTGGCTTCGCCGCTGCGGCAGGCTCCGTCCGCGAAACAGGGTGGAAATCTCCGATGCGCCTTACGATGGTCGGTGCCGGATATGTCGGCCTTGTGTCCGGTGCCTGCTTCGCCGAATTCGGCCACGAGGTCGTCTGCGTCGACCGCGAAGCCGGCCGTATCGCCGCGCTGGAAGCCGGCCACATGCCGATCTATGAGCCGGGCCTCGATGCCGCGGTCGCCGAAGGCCGCAGGACCGGGCGCCTGTCCTTTTCCACCGAGCTGGCCCCTGCCGTCGCCGGGTCCGATGCCGTGTTCATCGCGGTCGGCACGCCGCTCGGCGCCGATGGCCGGGCCGATCTGAGCTTCGTCCATGCCGCGGCCGCCGAGGTCGCCGCCGCCCTCGACGGTTTCACCATTGTCATCCTCAAGTCGACGGTGCCGGTCGGTACGGGCGACGAGGTCGAGGCAATCATTCGCGAGGCCCGTCCGCAGGCGGAGTTTGCCGTGGTGTCCAACCCGGAATTCCTCCGCGAGGGCGCCGCGATCGACGACTTCAAGCGGCCGGACCGGATCGTCGTCGGCACGCTCGACCCGCGCGCGAGGGCGGTAATGACCGAAATCTACCGGCCGCTTTACCTGCAGGAGGCGCCGACGCTCTTCACCGACCGCCGCACCGCCGAGCTCATCAAGTACGCGTCGAACGCGTTTCTTGCGACCAAGATCACCTTCATCAACGAAATGGCCGACCTCTGCGAGCAGGCCGGCGCCAACGTCCAGGATGTGGCGATCGGCCTTGGCCTCGACCATCGCGTCGGCCGGCATTTCCTGCAGGCGGGCCCGGGATTCGGCGGCTCGTGCCTGCCCAAGGATCTGCTCGCGCTGGTCGAAACCGGCGAGCGCTTCGGCGCACCGCAACGGATCGCCCGGGTCGTCACCGAGATCAACACGGCCCGGAAAGCGGCGATGGCCGAGAAGATTCGCGGCGCGCTTGGCGGCGACCTCAGCGGCGCCTCGATCGCGCTCCTCGGTCTCACCTTCAAGCCCGGCACCGACGACATGCGCGAGGCGCCGTCGCTGGCGCTCATCGCGGCGTTGCAGGCGGCCGGCGCGTCCGTCCGCGCCTATGATCCCCAGGGCATGGAACGGACGCGGAAGCTCACGACCGGCGTCACCTTTGCACGGGATGCCTATGACTGCGCGGCCGGAGCCGATGTCCTCGTCCTCGTCACCGAGTGGGAAGAGTTCCGCGCTCTCGACCTGGAACGCCTGAAAGCGGGCCTTGCCCGGCCGATCGTGGTCGACCTGCGCAACGTCTATTCCCCAGCCGAGATGAAGTCGGCGGGTTTCGTCTACGCCTCGGTCGGTCGCCCGCGTTCCGACGCGCCGGGCGATTCCCGGTGACCTTGCTGGGCAGTGTTTTCCGGTATATCGGGACGGCTCCGGCGGGCCTGTAGCTCAATGGTTAGAGCCGGTCGCTCATAACGATCTGGTTGCAGGTTCGAGTCCTGCCGGGCCCACCAGTCCTTTCGGGCAGGCCTTCATCAGAAGGCAACCCTGTCTCCACCCTTCAGTTTGAGCATCGCGCGGGCATCCTCCGGGGTGGCGATTTCGAGGCCGAGACCCTCGATGATCTGGCGGACCTTCCCGACCTGATCGGCGTTGCTCCGGGCGAGCTGTCCGGGACCGAGCCAGAGCGAATCTTCCAGTCCGACCCGGACATTGCCGCCCATCGCCGCCGCCTGGGCGGCGACCGCCATCTGGTTCCGGCCCGCACCCAGCACGGACCAGCGGTACTGCCCGCCGAACAGCCGGTCGGCGGTTCGCTTCATATGGATGACGTCCTCAGGATGCGGTCCGATCCCGCCTAGAATCCCGAACACCGATTGCACGAAGAAGGGCGGCTTGACGATGCCGCGGTCGGCGAAGTGGGCAAGCGTATAGAGATGGCCGATGTCGTAGCACTCGATCTCGAAGCGCGTGCCGTTCTCGGCGCAGGTCGACAGAATGTACTCGATATCGGCGAACGTATTCCTGAAGATGCGGTCGCGCGACCCTTCCAGATAGGGTCGTTCCCAGTCGTATCGGAAGGCAGCGGTCCGCTTCAGCATCGGAAACAGGCCGAAGTTCATGCTGCCCATGTTGAGCGAGGCGACCTCCGGCTTGAAGGTGGCGGCGGGACGGACGCGTTCCTCGATCGGCATGGTGGCGGCACCGCCGGTGGTGATGTTCACGACGCAATTGCTGCGCTGCTTGATGACCTTCAGGAACGGTGCGAAGCGCTCGGTCGACTGGTCGGGGCGGCCGTCGCGCGGGTCGCGGGCGTGAAGGTGAACGATGGCGGCGCCGGCTTCGGCGGCGCCGATCGCGGCTTCCGCGATCGCCTCGCCCGTGACGGGCAGATAGGGCGACATCGACGGCGTGTGAATGGAGCCCGTGACGGCACAGGTGATGATGACCTTCCGCGTGTCAGTCATTTTCCGCTCATTGTTGCGTTGCCTCGACGCCGGCTCGATGTTCTACCGCAGAACGCCCTGGCGACGGTGCGCC
>DASRGK010000071.1:0-30879 GCA_035651055.1 Bauldia sp. | reverse complement strand
GATCCCGGCGTCGTTGGCGGCGGCCGGGTTGGCGAAGCTGACCGGCTTGCCTTCCAGAACGATCGAGCCGCTGTCCGGCTGGACGACGCCCGAGAGGATCTTGATCAGCGTCGACTTGCCGGCGCCGTTCTCGCCGAGCACCGCATGGATGCGGCCGCGATGGCATTCAAAGCTGACATCCTGCAGCGCGCGGACGCCGCCATAGTGCTTCGAGATGCCCTCCATGCGCAGAAGGGCAGCGGTCTCCGCAGCCATCATCCCCTCCCCAGGACAGAAAGAGCGCCACGGGAGGATACTCCCGTGGCGCCCGCTGATGGCGCGCTTCTAGTTGTTCTCTCCGGACTGCGCGGCGATCTCTTCGTTGGTGAAGCCGATCTTGCAATCCGGGAAGTTATTGCCCGTGAACAGGCTGCCCGGAAGCTTCGGGAACACCTCTTTGCCCTCCTTGTAGGGCGAGTAGGAGATCGAGGTCGGCAGCGCGATCTTCTGCGGGATCTTTTCGCCCTTGAGGGCGGCGATCGCGGTCTTGATCGTCACGGCCGACTGGGCAGGCCCGGTGCCGCCCGATTCGCAGTGCATGCCCTTGTCATGGTTGGCGTTGCAGAGCATGCGGAAGGCATTCTCGTCTTCGCCGGCCATCGGCACGACGAACTTGCCCGCGTCGAGCATGGCCTGCGCCGCGCCCTGCGAGCCGCCCTCGACGTAGATGCCGTCGAACACGCCGCCGGCCGCAATCGCGTCCGCCGTCGCCTTCTGCGAGTCACCCACCGCCCAGTTGCCGATGACTTCCGTCAGCTCGACCTTGCGGCCGGACTTGGCGATCGCCTCGTTGACGCCTTCGGCGCGGGCGATATCGACCGGCTGGCCGGCCGGGCCGCGCACGAAGAGGAACTTCGCCGGATCGGCCTTGGTTTCCTTCAGGAGGAACTCGGCAGCCATGCGGCCGATGCCCTTCTGGTCGACGTTGATCTGGATGTTGCCCGGATCGTCGACGATGTTGTCGAAGGAGAGCAGCACGACGCCGGCATCGTTCGCCTTCTTCACCACCGAGCCGAAGGCCGAGGAGTTGTTGGCGTTGATGATGATCGCGTCGAAGCCCTGGTCGATGAAGTTGTTGACCGCGGCGATCTGCGCGGCAACGTCCTGACCGACCGAGACGACCTTGAATTCCTTGATGTCCTTCTTGACGTCGGGCTGATCGGCGTAGGCCTTGGCGACCTTGATCATCTGCACGCGCCAGTCATTGGCGATGAAGCCGTTGGCAAGCGCGATGCGGTAGGGGCCCTTCTTGGCGGGCCACTGGAAGTACTTGGTGTCGGCGGTGAGCGGCTTGAAGCAGGCCGGGTCGGCGCCCGGACCGTCGACCACCGCCGGGCCCGCGGCAAGCGCGCCGCCGGCGAAGACGCTCGATAGAAGCAGCGCGGCACCGAACTTGGCGACGCGCGAATGCAGGCGAGATTTCATGTGTATTCCTCCCTTGCGAGCCATTTGTTTTGTGTAGAGCTTGCGGTTCTGCAAGTATTACGTATTTTTCTTCTTTGATTTCTCCTGCAGAATATACCGCTGTGGAAACAGAACCCCGCTTCCTCTAGCATTCTTTGGATAAAGTAAGATGAAAGCGCTGTCAACAAGCCGGCAATCGCGGCTGTGGGTCTTGATCGCCCCCGCCGCTTGCCGATATTGAAAAAGGCCGCGGGCACACGCAAGCGGCGAACCGGAGCAGGGCAATGGGGCGCGACAGGAAGCGGAGGACCACGCTCTCCGACGTAGCCGCCCATGCCGGCGTCAGCTCCGTCACCGCTTCGCGGGTTCTCCGCCGCCCCGAAATGGTCTCGCCGGCGCTGCGCCAGCGGGTCGAGAGCGCCGTCCGCGACCTCGCCTACGTTCCCAACCAGCTCGCCAGCGCGCTCGCTTCGGCGCGCACCGGCATGGTCGGGGTGATCATCCCTTCGCTCACCAACGGGGTCTTCTCCGACTATCTGCGCGCCCTGCACGACGTGCTCAACGCCGCCGACCTGCAGGTCATCGTGCTCAACTCGCGCTACATCGTCGCCGAGGAAGAGCGCGCCGTGGCAACCCTCCTCGGCCAGCACCCCGAGGCGATGATCATCGCCGGCATCGACCAGAGCGACCTGGCGCGGCGACTGCTGCAGCAATCCGGGATACCGGTCGTCCAGACGATGGAAGTGACCGACGATCCGATCGACATCAACATCGGCTTCTCGCAGGAAGCCGCCGGCTACGCCGCGACCCGCTATCTCCTCGACCTCGGCCATCGCAGGATCGGCCACATCCGCGCCCGCCTCGACGCGCGTTCGCGCCGGCGGGCCGAGGGCTATTACCGCGCCATGGAAGAAGCCGGCATCGTCGCGGCGCCCTATGTCGCGGCGACGCCGCGCGCCTCGACGGTGGCGATCGGCGCCGAACTGCTCGGCGACATCCTGGCGCGAAGCCCGGATCTCGAAGCGCTGTTCACCTGCAACGACGACCTCGCGCTCGGCGCCCTGTTCGAGTGCCAGCGGCGCGGCATCCGGGTTCCCGACGACATCTCGATCATGGGATTCAACGACCTCGAATTCTGCGCCAGTTCCCATCCGGCACTGACCTCGGTGGCGACTCCGCGCTACGCCATGGGCAAGCAGGCGGCGGAGATCGTGCTGGAAATCATCCGCGGTTCGGGCCGACGCCCGGCGCGGAACCGCATCGACCTTGGCTTCTCGATCGTCGCCCGCCAGAGCACAAGCGCCCGGCCTGGCGCGGAAGCCGGGGACGTCCGCCGGGCCGGCTCCCGCCGCCTCGCCTCGGTGCGGGTGCAGACCCCGGCCGAATAACCGGCTTTTGCCACGATCCGATTTCGTTTGCGGTGCTGCGAGCGGCGCGGCAGACTTTCGGTTTCGGTTTGCGAGGGCCGCGGCTCGGAAGGGCGCTCGCTCCCTTCCGGCCAAACAAGAGGGAGACGCGGAAATGCTCAAGGCTCTGAGACTGGCGACCGCCGGTGCACTGGTTTTTGCCTACAGCGTACCGACGCAGGCGGCGATGACCGCCGTCGGCCCCGGCGAGGGCGAAGTCGATATCGTGGCGTGGGCCGGCTACATCGAGCGCGGCGACAGCGACAAGGCCTATGACTGGGTCACCGACTTCGAGAAGCAGACCGGCTGCAAGGTCAACGTCAAGGTCGCCGGCACCTCCGACGAGATGGTGACGCTGATGAACGGCGGCGGCTTCGACCTCGTCACCGCCTCCGGCGACGCCAGCCTCCGCCTCATCGCCGGCAAGAGCGTCCAGGAAGTCAATGTCGACCTCATCCCGAACTGGAAGAACGTCGACCCGCGCCTGCAGAACGGCGTCTGGCACACGGTCAACGGCAAGCACTACGGCACGCCCTACCAGTGGGGCCCGAACGTTCTCATGTACAACACCGACGCCTTCAAGGGACAGGCGCCGAAGACCTGGGGCGTCGTCTTCCACGAGCAGACGCTGCCCGACGGCAAGTCGAACAAGGGCCGCGTGCAAGCCTATAGCGGCGCCATCTACATCGCCGACGCCGCGCTCTACCTGATGAAGACCAAGCCCGAACTCGGCATCAAGGACCCGTACGAGCTCTCCGAGGACCAGTACAAGGCGGTGCTCGACCTGCTGCGCGAGCAGCATCCGCTCGTCCAGCGCTACTGGCACGACGCGACCGTCCAGACCGACGACTTCACCAACGAGGGCGTCGTCGCCTCGGGCTCGTGGCCGTACCAGGTCAACCTGCTCGTCGCCAACAAGGCACCGATCGCCTCGGTGATCCCCGAGGAAGGGGCAACCGGGTGGGCCGACACGACGATGATGCACGTCAACGCGCCGCACCCGAATTGCGCCTATATGTGGATGAACCACTCGCTCGAGCCGAAGGTGCAGGGCGACGTCGCCGCCTGGTTCGGCTCGGTGCCGGCCGTGCCTGCCGCCTGCAAGGGCAACGCCCTCTTGACCGACGAGGGCTGCTCGGCCAACGGCTATGACAAGTTCGACCAGATCGCGTTCTGGAAGACGCCGATCGGCAAGTGCGCGACGCAGGAGGCCTGTGTCCCCTACTCGCGCTGGGCGACCGACTACATCGCCATCGTCGGCGGGCAGTAGGCTCACTTCGCCGCGTTCGCCAAAATGGCGAGCTTCGGCCCGCAGCCCCACCCGCCACCCTTCGGGTGGTCCTCCCTCCCCGTTACGGGGAGGGATATCCGGCGCGGGGCGCCGGTCCGAAACGCGGCAGAAGAGATCTGCATGAGCCGACGTGGAATGCGCTATCCCTCCCCGAAACGGGGAGGGGGAACCATGCGCAACATGGTGGGTGGCACTGCGGGGCGGCTGAGACGTGACGGGCGCGCAGCCGATCAGACACCATGAGCAGGGATCAATCCGCCGTCTCGTTCCGCGGGGTCGAACGGCACTTCGGTCCGGTGCGGGCGGTCGACGGCGTCGACCTCGACGTCGCGCCGGGCGAGTTCTTCGCCATGCTCGGGCCCTCGGGCTCCGGCAAGACGACGTGCCTCCGCCTGGTCGCCGGCTTCGAGCAGCCGAGCGCCGGGCGGATCACGATCTTCGGCGAGGCGGTCGAGGGCGTGCCGGCCTACCGGCGGCCGGTCAACACGGTCTTCCAGGACTACGCCCTCTTTCCGCACATGAACGTGCTGGAAAACGTCTGCTACGGCCTGAAAATCCGGGGCGTCGGGCGGAGCGAACGCCAGCGCCTCGGGCGCGAGGCCCTGGCGCTGGTGAAACTCGCCGGAATGGAGACGCGCCGGCCGGCCCAATTATCGGGCGGTCAGCGCCAGCGTGTGGCGCTCGCCCGCGCGCTTGTCGTGCGGCCGAAGGTGCTCCTCCTCGACGAGCCGCTCGGGGCGCTCGACCTGAAGCTGCGCGAGGACATGCAGGGCGAGCTGAAGGGGCTCCACCGGCGGCTCGGCCTCACTTTCATCTTCGTCACCCACGACCAGGGCGAGGCCCTCTCGATGGCCGACCGCGTCGCGGTCTTCAACAATGGCCGCATCGTCCAGGTCGGCCCGCCGGCGGAAATCTACGAGAAGCCGCGGACGCGCTTCGTCGCCGACTTCGTCGGCGGCTCCAACGTCATCGAGCCGGCGACGGTGAAGGCGTGGACCGGGACCGCGCGCGCAGCGAGCCTGCGGCCGGAAAAGGTCGCCGTGCTCGGCGCCGGCTACTCGCCGCCCGCCGGCGCCATTGCGGTCGAGGGCAAGGTGGCGGAAGTGCTCTATCACGGCCCGACCAACCGCATCGAACTCGCCACCGGGATCGGCCGGCTGGTCGCGGCGGCCCCGGCGGCCGGCGGACCGACGCTTTCCACCGGCGCGGCTGTCCGCGCCGTGTTCGCGCCCGAAGCGCTGCATCTCATGGACGACGGATGAGCGCCGCCGCGATCGAGCTGCCGCAGCCGCGCGAGCGCCTGCTCCGCCGCATCTCGGACGTCCTCGTCGCCCGGCACGGCTTCTATCTGCTGCTCCTGCTCGTGCCGCCGCTGCTCTGGCTCGGCGTCGTCTACCTCGGTTCGCTCTTCGCGCTTCTGGCGGAGAGCCTCTTCTCGATCGACGATTTTTCCGGCGTGGTGATCCGCGAGCCGACGCTCGCCACCTTCGGCCAGCTCCTGCAGCCGGCCAATTTTGACGTGATCGTGCGCACCGCCGCGATTGCGGCGACCGTGACCGTTCTCGCCGGGTTCATCGCCTTCCCGATTGCCTACTACGCCGCGCGCTACGCCCGCGGGCGCACCAAGGCGCTCTTCTACCTAGCGATCATGATGCCGCTCTGGTCGAGCTACCTGGTCAAGGTCTATGCGTGGAAGCTGCTGCTGGCCAAGGAAGGCGCGATCGGCTGGGTCTTCGACCACGTCGGGTTGCGCCCGCTGCTCGACGCGTTCCTCGGCATCCCGGTCATCGGCGGACCGTCGCTCTCGACCAGCTATGTCGGGATGGTGCTGGTCTTCCTCTATCTCTGGATCCCGTTCATGGTGCTGCCGATCCAGGCGGCGCTGGAGCGGGTCCCGATCAACCTGATCGAGGCTTCCGCCGACCTCGGCGCGAGCCCCGGCCAGACTTTCCGCACCGTCATCTTCCCGCTGGCGCTGCCCGGCATCGTCGCCGGTGCGATCTTCACCTTCTCGCTGACGCTCGGCGACTACATCGTCCCGGAGATCGTCGGGCCGTCCTCGCTGATCCTCGGGCAGGTGGTTTACATCCAGCAGGGCACGGCCGGGAACATCCCGCTCGCCGCCGCCTTCTCGGTGGTCCCGATCCTGATCATGGGGCTGCTCCTCACCATCGCCAAGCGGATGGGGGCCTTCGATGCGCTGTGAGCGGCGGGACACACGCCGAAAGCCCCACCCACCGCGCTATCGTGCGGTCCCCCCTCCCCGTTCCGGGGAGGGATCAGCGCCCCTTCTGGCACGGATAGAGTCTAGCCCAAGGGGCCGCCATGCGTGACGGGAACCGGGCGGGCCCGGGTCTTAAGATCGCCGCGGGCGCGGGACTGCTCTTCATCCACGTCCCGCTCGCCTTCATCGTCCTCTACGCCTTTACCAGCGAGGACCGCAGTTACCAGTTCCCGCCGCCCGGCTACACGCTGAAATGGTTCGAGGTGGCGTGGGGACGGCAGGACATATTCGACGCGCTCGGACTGTCGCTGAGCGTGGCAGCGTTGTCGACGGCCGTGGCGCTCGTCCTCGGCACGCTCGCCGCGGCGGCGCTGTCGCGGGCGAAGTTCTTCGGCCGCGAGTCGGTGTCGCTCCTCTTCGTGCTGCCGATCGCGCTGCCGGGCATCGTCACCGGCATTTCGCTCCGCGCCGCCTTCGACCTCGCCGACATGCCCTTCTCGTTCTGGACGATCGTCCTCGGCCACGCGACCTTCTGCATCGTGGTCGTCTACAACAATGCGGTGGCGCGCTTCCGGCGTCTCTCGCCGTCGCTGGTCGAGGCCTCGATGGACCTCGGCGCCGACGGCTTCCAGACCTTCCGCCACATCGTCCTCCCCAATATCGCGACGGCGCTCCTGGCCGGCGGCATGCTCGCCTTCGCGCTCTCCTTCGACGAGGTGATCGTCACGACCTTCACCGCCGGCCAGCAGACCACGCTGCCGATCTGGATGCTTTCGGAACTGGTGCGGCCGCGGCAGCGGCCGGTCACCAACGTCGTCGCCGTCATCGTCATCGCCCTCACCTTCCTGCCGATCCTCGCCGCCTACTACCTGACGCGCGAGCCGGCAGGCGCGAGATAGCTCCGGGAGACAGACATGCAGACCAAGATGCTGATCGGGTCGCGCCTCGTTAAGGGAACCGGCGAGGCCGAGGAGGACGTGCTCGACCCGCGCACCGGCAAGTCGCTGGTCAGGGTCGCCGACGCATCGAAGGGTCAGGTCGACGAGGCGGTGGCGGCGGCGGAAGCGGCGTTCGCCAAGTGGGGCCGGACGACGCCCGCCGAGCGCGCCGGACTGCTCCTCAAGCTCGCCGAAAGGATCGAGGCGGAGGCCGACATGTTCGCCGGGCTCGAAGCGCGGAACTGCGGCAAGCCGAAGCACGCGGTGCTCCGCGACGAAATCCCGACCATCGTCGACGTTTTCCGCTTCTTTGCCGGCGCCTGCCGCGTCATGCCCGGCCTTGCCGCGGGCGAATATCTCCCCGGCTTCACGTCGATGATCCGGCGCGATCCGGTGGGCGTGATCGGCCAGATCACGCCCTGGAACTATCCCCTGATGATGGCGGCCTGGAAGCTCGGCCCGGCGCTCGCCGCCGGCAATACGGTGGTGCTGAAGCCCTCGGAGCAGACGCCGCTCACGACGCTCGCGCTCGCCAAGATCGCCGCGGAGATCCTGCCGGCGGGAGTCCTCAACGTCGTCACCGGGCGCGGCGCGACCGTCGGCGACGCGCTCATCAACCACCCGAAGGTCGCGATGCTTTCGCTGACCGGTTCGATCGCCACCGGACAGAAGGTGCTCGTCGCCGCATCGAAGTCACTGAAGCGGACGCACCTCGAACTTGGCGGCAAGGCGCCGGTGATCGTCTTCGACGACGCCGACATCGCAGCGGTCGTCGAGGGCGTCCGCCAGTTCGGCTTCTACAATGCCGGGCAGGACTGCACCGCCGCCTCGCGCATCTATGCCGGCGCGAAGGTCTATGAGGGCGTCGTCGAGGGCCTGACCAAGGCCGCCTCGACCATTGCCTACGACCGCAGGAACGACAGCGAGAATGAAATCCCGCCGCTCATTTCAAAGAAGCACCGCGAGCGCGTGACCGGCTTTGTCGAGCGCGCCGCGGCGGTGAAGCACATCGAGATCACCACCGGCGGCAAGGCGGGGCCGGGAAACGGTTTCTACTTCCAGCCGACCGTGGTCGCGGGCGCCAGGCAAGGCGACGAGATCGTGCAGCGCGAGGTGTTCGGACCGGTCGTCTCGGTGACCCGCTTCTCCGAGGTCGAGGAGGCGGTCGCCTGGGCCAACGATTCCGACTACGGCCTCGCCTCGTCGGTCTGGACCAGGGACGTCGGCCGGGCGATGGCGGTGGCGGCGCGGCTGCAATATGGCTGCACCTGGATCAACTGCCACTTCAATCTTGTCAACGAGATGCCGCATGGCGGGATGAAGCAGTCCGGCTACGGCAAGGACCTCTCGCTCTATGCGCTGGAGGACTACACGGTGGCGCGGCACATCATGGCCAAGCTCGGGTAATCCTTGTCAGGCGGGCGCCGCGCCCGTATCAGAAAAAGGCCTGAGCCCGGGGGGCAAACCGACATGAACGCGACCAGCTCGAAGATGCCCGATTTCCGCATCCTTGACCGGCCCGACCTGCCGGTGAAGCGGATGGCGGCGGGGACCAGGATCGTTGTCGAGGGCGGCACGGCCGCGGAGATGTTCCTTCTCAAGCGCGGGCGCGTTCAGATAATGCTGCACGGCAAGCCGATCGAGGAGGTGAGCCCGGGCGGGATTTTCGGCGAGATGGCGCTGATCGACCAGGGGCCGCGCGGCGCCACGGCGATGGCGCTGGAAGACTGCGACGTGATCCCGGTCAACGAGCGGCTGTTCGTCGAACTGGTGCAGGACTCGCCCTACTTTGCCCTCGACGTGATGCGGACGCTCGTCCGCCGTATCCGCGAACTCGACCGGCTGCTCGCGCCCTGAGCGAGGCCGGCGAGCCTAGTAGGTGCCGTGATAGATGAGGATCGCGGCGATCGCGACATAGGTCAGGTGGTGGAGCAACTGATCGAAGCCGATCGCCCACCAGAACGAACGGTCGGACGCCGTCGAGCCGATCTTCCTGATGATGTTCCCCTTGGCCCAGTCGATATGATAGTGGAGCAGGAATTCCCCGACGAAGATCGCGACCCCCCACGCCAGCGGCGGCGTGATCACCAGGAACACCGGCAGCGTCCCGACGGCGTGAATGCCGGAGTGAAGCAGCCCGCCGGGATGACCGTATGTGCTCTTGTTGCGGAGCTGGTAGCCGGTCTGGAGCGGATAGTCGCAGAGGAAATGCTTGACCTGCAGGACCACGAAGGCCGTCAGGACGGCCAGGACAGGATCGTTCACAACCAGTTCCCCAATCGCGGCACACTCCCCATTCCCGAATATGGGCCGGTGCGTGGCTGCCGCCTGTGACGTAAGTCACAACTTGTCAAAAATCCGTTTCGGTAACGCTTACCGGCTATGAACGGAACGCATGCTCACTGCAGTTCGGACGCGGTGCTTCCGCCCGCGGCCGGCCCGCCGCGCGGCCGGTAGTAGCGCCGGAAATCCGTCGGCGAGCGGCCGGCGATCTTGCGGAAAGACTTGTTGAAGGCGCTGAGCGAGCCGAAGCCGCTTTCCATGGCGACGCGCAGCACGTTCGCCTCCGCCTGGTTGATCAGCATCGCCTGGGCGTAGCTGAGGCGCAAAAGGTTGACGTATTCGTTGAGCGTCATCCCGGTCGAACGGCGGAACATGTTCATCGCATATTTTGGATGGAGATCGGCGGAGACCGCGATATCCGGCACGGCGATGTCATGGCGGAAATTGTCGGCGATGAAATCGCAGATCTGGCGGACGCGGGCGAAGGACACGGTCTCGCCGGCATCGGGCGCAGCCGTCGGCGCAACCGGGCCGACCAGCCGGTACCGGCCGAACGGAATCCGCTCGATGCGCAGCAGCAGCTCTTCGATGGCATGATCGATCCGGCCCTCGTCGCCCGAGCGCATGTAGTCCGACCAGCGGTTGAAGGCGTAGGAATCGCCGGGATCGGCATCGATGCTGACCAGCGTTGCGCCGTGGATGATGCGGTGCTGGATCGCGTTCGGCAGGCGCAGCCGGAAGAAGTTCATGAGGGGGAGATGGAAGGCGATGTATTCCGGGTCGGGCGAGGTGTCGACGACCTGGTGGGGCAGCCCGCCCCAGAACATGGCGAGCGCGCCTGTCGGCAGGTGCAGCGGGTAGCCGTTCATCTGGTAGTCGAGGGCACCGCGCAGGACGAAATTGACTTCGAGCTGCGCATGCCAGTGCGGCACCCGCATGACGCCCGGCTGCTCGTGCGAAACCTGCAGCCGGTTGGGCGCCTTCTCGACGGTGCTCTTGGACGGCTCCCAGAGACGCTTGGCCATATCTTACTTTCCGGCAAGCGACACTTTCCCAAGGCCGCGAACCTTGGCGTGGCCCGATTAGTCTAAGATCAGCTCACTAGCGGAGCAATCAGGGAGGAGAAGAATGCGTAGGCAGATCTTGCGCGCTGCAGCAATCCTTGCCGGACTGGGATTGGGCATCGCCGGCGCCGACGCCGCGCCGAAAGGGGAAATCACGGTCTGGAGCTGGAACATCGCGGCCGAGGCGCTCGAAGCGCTGGTGCCCGACTTCAACAAGCAATACCCGGACGTCAAGGTGAACGTGGTCAACATGGGCCATTCCGACGTCTTTGCGAAGGCGCTCGCCGGCTGCGCCGCCGGCGGCACCGACCTGCCCGACGTGGTGACGATCGAGAACGACGAGGCCGAGGTCTACTGGGCCCGCTTCCCCGACTGCTTCATCAACCTGAAGACGCTCGGCATCGACAAGTACAAGGACGCCTTCCCGGCCTTCAAATGGACGCAGCTCAGCGCCGGTGACGCGATCTATTCGATGCCGTGGGATTCCGGACCGGCGGTGATGTTCTACCGCCGCGACATCTACGAGAAGGCAGGCGTCGATCCGGCCAAGATCGAGACCTGGGACGACTTCATCGAGGCGGGCAAGAAGATCGGCGCGGCGACCAGCGGCGCTGTGAAGATGGCGACGATCGACACCGCCGGCGACGACGGCTGGTTCCGCACGCTCGCCAACCAGCAGGGCTGCTCCTACTTCGACACCAAGGGCGAGCACATCACCATCAACCAGCCCGGCTGCGTCAACGCGCTGGAGACGGTGAAGAAGATGGTCGACGCCGGAATCCTCGCCCAGGGCGGCTGGGACCCGCAGATCCAGAACGTCAAGACCGGCGCCGTCGCGACGGCCTTCTTCGGCGGCTGGTACGAGGGGACTATCCGCTCGAACGCGCCCGAGCTTTCCGGCAAGTGGGGCGTCTACCCGATGCCGGCGGCGACCAAGGGCGGCGTCCGGGCCGCCAGTTGGGGGGGCTCATCGCTGGCCATTCCGGCTTCGACCAAGAACCCGGAAGCGGCCTGGGCCTACGTCCAGTACGCGCTCGCCACGCCCGAGGGCCAGGTCTCGATGCTGAAGAGCCGCGGCCTCGTCCCCTCGCTGCTCGCCGCGCTTGACGATCCCTACGTCAAGGCGCCGCAGCCCTACTGGGGCAACCAGCCGATCTGGGTCGATGTCCTCGGCACGATGAAGAACATCAACCCGTACCGCGGCACCCAGTTCTACAACGAAGTGCGCGGCACGATCGTGGTGAAGGCGATCAGCGACTACCTCAACGGCACGTTCAAGAGCGCCAAGGAAGCGCTGGACAGCGCGGCCAACCAGATCGCGTCCTCGACCGGATTGCCGATCGCGCAGTAGAGCGAGCCAGGCGCGCGGCGGCCGACTCCACGCGGCCGCCGCCGCTTCATGCTAGCCTCGGCGCCGCCATGCGACGCACGGCAACACCGTACCTTTTTCTGGCCCCCTATCTGGCGGTCTTCGCCGCCTTCTGGGCATGGCCGATCATCCAGTCCTTCCTGTTCTCGTTCCAGAACACCCGGGTCAATCCGTGGCGATATCAGCCGGCCGTCAACTGGGGACGGCTGATCGGCGACGCCGCCTTCCTCGGCGCGCTCCGCAACACTTTCCTGATTCTGGCGGTGCAGGTCCCGGTGATGCTGATCCTCGCCACCGGCCTGGCGCTCGCGCTCAACTCCTCGATGCTGCGCGCCCGCGGCATCTTCCGCTTCGCCTTCTTCGCCCCCGTGGTGGTCGGCGAGGTCGCCTATTCGGCCGTCTTCCGGTTGATCTTCAACGGCCGCTTCGGCGCCATGAACGGCTTCCTCGGCTGGCTCGGGCTGCCGACGCCCGACTGGCTGCAGCAGCCATGGACCGCCACCGCCGTGGTGATGATCGCGATAACCTGGCGGTGGACCGGCTATAACGCGATCATCATCCTCGCCGGGCTGCAGAACATCCCGCGCGACCTCTACGAGGTGGCGGCGGTCGACGGCGTGCCGCGCTGGCGCCAGCACCTGTCGATCACGCTGCCGCTCCTGCGACCGGTGCTCCTCTTTGCGCTGGTTCTGTCGATCATCGGCACGATGCAGCTGTTCGCCGAGCCGTGGCTGATCACCATGGGCGGGCCGGGCAACGCCACCGACACGCTCGGCACCTACCTCTACCGGCAGGGCTTCCAGAGCATGAACTTCGGCTATGCCTCGACGGTGGCCTACGCCATGGCGCTGATCGCGGCGGTCTTCTCCGCCACGCAGATCATCCTCTTCGGGAGGCAGCGGTGATGGGCCGGCAGCGCACCGGCGCGGCGATCGCGCTGCACGCGGCGCTGATCCCGCTGGCGCTCGTCTGGATCGCGCCGCTGTGGATGATGTTCACCTACTCGACGCTGCCGGAATCGGAATTCTACCGCGCGACCGTTCCGCTCCTCCCTTCCACCTCGTTCCTCGACAACTGGGATGTCCTCGACGCGCAGACCAAGGGCAACTTCATCCGCGCGCTGTTCAACAGCGCGGCAACCTCGGCCATCTTCACGGTCCTCTCGCTCGGCCTCACCAGCCTTGCCGGCTATGCCTTCGCGCGTTTCCGCTTCTTCGGCCGGAACGCCCTGTTCACGCTGGTGATCGCGACGCTGACCATCCCGGCTTTCGTGGTCATCATCCCGCAGTTCATCCTCATCGCCCGCGACCTCAAGCTGTCCAACACGTGGGTGGCGGTGATCGTGCCGCCGCTCTTCAGTTCGGTCGGCGTCTTCTTCATGCGGCAGAACTTCATGACCGTGCCGCAGGACATGCTCGATGCCGCGCGCGTCGACGGCGCCGGCGAATTCCAGATCTTTCGCCAGATCGCCCTGCCGCTGGTGGTCCCGGCGCTGGCGGCGCTGGCGATCATCCTCTTCCTGTTCTCGTGGAACGCGTTTCTCTGGCCCCTCCTCGTCCTCTCCAAGCCGGAGATCCAGACGGCGCCGGTCGCGCTCGGCGCGCTGGTCGGCCTCAACCGCGTCTTCTGGAACGCGATCATGGTGGCGGCGGTGCTGATGACCCTGCCGATGCTGGCCCTGTTCCTGTTCCTGCAGCGCTACTTCATCGCGGGTATCACCGCCGGGGCGGTGAAATAGAACGGCCGCCGAAGCGGCGGCCGCGCGGCGATGGGGCTTGTTCCTCCGCGGGCTCAGCCGGCGAGCTGCTGCCGCTCTTCCTCCGCAACGACAGGGCGATCGTGCCGGATATCTTCGACGCGCTGGATTGCCCCCGGCACCTGCAGCCGCTCGAACAGCATCCGGCGCTCGAAATTGGTCGAGCGGAACAGCGGATAGCGCTGCAGGACCCGTTCCCGCCCCGCAGGGAAATCCAGCGTCATCAGGCTGAGAGGCTTGGTCAGGCCGGGATAGGGCCGCGCCCCGCAGACGACGCGATGCCCGCCGACCTTGCGGTAGAAGGCCTGGTGCTCGGTGCGGACGGCGGCAAGGAGGATGTCGGCCTGGAAATACTCTGCGCCGAGCCACCCGAGGCGCATCGTCATATAGACGAGGTGCGGGTAACGCCCGGCCATTGCCCGGTCGACGACGTGACGGGTCGGGTCGACGATGACCTTGCCGGCCTCAAGCTCGGGAATGAGATGCTCGCGAAACGGCGCCAGGCTGGCAACCGTCGGATATTCCCTGGTGGCCACGCCGACGCGGATGGAACTGACTAGTTCGCCGTCAAGATAGACGCCGAATATCCAAGTATTGCCGAGCTCGTCGAACTCGTCGGCAAAACGGCCATCGGGCCGCGGCTCAATCGCGCCTTCCGCAAGGTAGGCCCGATGCCGCAGCCGAAAAATGGCTTCTCGGTCTTCCTCAGAATCGGCCCGGCGGAAATCCACCCGGTCCAGGAGTTCGTATACGCGATCCGCGAAAGTCGGGGTCGCACGCTCCAACGCAACCGCACTCATTATCCGTCCTCGCGTGGCTAGCCCCAGCCACTGCCAGTCCGAAGTATAACGATTCATTAACCATAGAAGAAGAGGTTTGGTTAATCATTTATTGCATAACGAGTGTGCAATTCGCGGAACAAATTCTGGATATCGGTGTTGCGCGCCATTTTGGGACGCTGGACGCGCAGTAATCCGGATATTGCCGTCTCAAA
This sequence comes from Bauldia sp., assembly GCA_035651055.1. Lineage (GTDB taxonomy): Bacteria > Pseudomonadota > Alphaproteobacteria > Rhizobiales > Kaistiaceae > JAFKKF01. The sequence goes on along the minus strand of DASRGK010000071.1, from coordinate 16,111 downwards.
GCGGAGCAGCCGCCGAGCGCTGCCGCTTCGGCCGGAAGGCGTCTACGGATTTTTCACGAGGCCGCGGCGCGGCTCCCTTCGATTTCCGACCGCGGTGCGGGTCTCGGACACGAAGGTGCGAGGCAGGTTCGGAGGAACGGATCGCCGGACCGGCCTTCGCCTGCCGGCGATGGCCGGGCGACGGCGAGGCTCATGCTGTCCGGTTCTATGAGGCGCGGGCGATCTTCTCGATTCGCGACGGCGTCGCCATCAGGAGCGTGTAGATCTCGCGCCCGGGGATCGCCGGGCTGAACAGGAAGCCCTGCGCCTCCTCGATGGCCGGCTCGGACGAAAGCAACGTCAGCTGGTCCATCGTCTCGATGCCCTCCACCGCCACCGAGAGACCGAGCTCGACCGACAGGCGGGCAATGCCCTCGATCAGGATGAGGGCGCGCTCGTCGGAATCGAGGCCGTTGAGGAATGAGCGGTCGATCTTGACCTTGTTGAGCGGCAGGCTGTGGAGGTAGCTGAGGCTCGAATAGCCGGTGCCGAAATCGTCGAGCGAAATGCGCACGCCCATGTCGCGGATCGCCTTCAGCGTCGCGCGCGTGGCGCCGGTATCCTCGAAGAGCACCGATTCGGTGATCTCGATCTCGAGCCGGCCGGGCGCAAGGCCCGCCGCCGAGATGGCATCGCGGATGGTCTCGACGATGTTGCCGCGCCGGAGCTGGTTCGCCGACAGATTGACCGCGACGCGGACGCCGTTCGGCCAGGTGGCGCAGGCGAGGCACGCCTGGTGCAGGACCCAGCTGCCGATCTCGACGATCAGCCCCATTTCCTCGGCGACCGGGATGAACTCGACCGGCGAGATCATGCCCCGCAGGGGATGCGGCCAGCGCAGCAGCGCCTCGCAGGTGGAGATCTTGCGGGTCTTCAGGTTGAACAGCGGCTGGTAGTAGACGTCGAAGGCATTGGAGGCGAGCGCGCTGCGCAGGTCGAGCTCCAGTTCGCGCCTCGCCTGGGCGCGGACGTCCATCTCGCCCTCGAAGAAGCGAAGCGTCCCACGCTGGTCGGCCTTGGCCCAGTAGAGCGCCATGTCGGCATTCTTGAGGAGCTGGTCGCCGGTGCCGTCCGCCGGGGCAAGCGCGATGCCGACGGAGGCGCCGATGGCAACCTGGTGGCCGTCGACCTCGTAGATCTCGCTGAGCTTGGCGACGATGCGGCTGGCGAGTTTCTCGGCCTGTTTGCGGTCGCGCACGCCCGGCTGCAGCACGACGAACTCGTCGCCGCCGAAGCGGGCGACGACGTCGTTGCGCCCGACGATCAGCCGCAGGCGATCCGAGACCTGACGCAGCAGGGCATCGCCGCGCGGATGGCCGAGGGTGTCGTTGACCTGCTTGAAGTGGTCGAGGTCGACGAAGTGGATGGCGAAGGGTCCGACCTTGTCGACCGAGGCCATCGCCCGGTCCATCTCCTCGCGCAAGGTGATCCGGTTGGGCAGGTTGGTCAGCGCGTCGTAACGGGCAAGGTGGCGGATGCGCGCCTCGGCCGCCATGCGCTCGGTGATGTCCTCGACGAGCACGACCGAGCCGCCCTTCTCCATCGCCTGGAAGGTCATGTCGAGGGTGCGGCCCTTGGGCGTCTCGAAGAGGAGCCGTCCCGGCTCGCCGGCGAGATGGTTCTCGAACTCGCTGGCGAAGTCCTCGGCTTCGGCGCGGAGCACGACGCCGGCATTGACGGCGTCGCTCACCAGATCGCGGACGCTGGCGCCCTTGCGCGCACTGTCGGCAAGCACGCCGAGGATCTCGGAGAGGCGGCCGTTGGCGACCAGCAGCCGGCGGTCGCTGTCGAACATGGCGAGGCCGTGCGGCATGTTGTTGAGGGCGGTATCGAAGCGCGCCGCGAGAAGGGTGATCTCGCGGGTCGCGATGACCGCATCGAGGAGAGTCTTGCGCAGGCGGTTGGCATTGAGCCGCAGCGAGTAGAGGAGCGGCAGCAGCAGAAGCACCAGCATCACGTAGTAGAAGCCGCCGCCGACCACGAGCGCCAGACACAGCGGCACCCCGGCGCCGATGATCTGCGAAATGACCAGAAGGTCGCTTGCGAAATTGCGGCCCGACGTCCCGACCAGATAGGCGACGGTGCCGGCGAAGCTGAGCAGGCGCACGGACGGATCGTCGGTGACGATGAAGGCGACCAGCGCCCAGGTGCCGAGGAGCGCGAGGTAGATGGTCGCGCCGGTGACGTAGCGGACTTCCCAACGCCGGATGGTCGCGCGGTCCTCGACTTCGGCCTTCGCCCGCCCCTGGTAGGCGCGCATGTCGAACGCGCGCACGATCGCGGTGGCCGCGATGAGGAGGCCGACGCCGAGGAGCGCCAGGCTGTCCGCCTGCCACGCCGTCAGCAACGCCGCGATCGACGCCGCCAGCGAGCCGACGAGCAACGACATCGGCACCTCGAAGAGGGCGTGCACCGTCGACGCGTAGATTTCGAGCGGTATGTCGGTTTTTGCGGAACGCTGGAACACGCGATACGAAGTCCGCTCTGGAAAAACAGTCGCGGGCACGGCGGGAGGAAACGCCGTGTCCGACCAAAGATTGCAAAGACACGTGAATTTATCGTTCAATCCGCCTCGGTTTCGGCACTATTCGGCCAGGTTCGGCGGACGACGCGTTGTGGTTAAGAATTCCCTGCCGGCCACCTCCCGCGGCGCGAACCGGAGCGGGCGCCACAGCGTCCGGGAGCAATGATGGCAGGTCTCGTTAACGTCTTCGAAAAATTTCGCCTCGCCGGCGAGGTAGCGTTCATCACCGGCGCAGGCTCCGGGATCGGGCGGGTCGCGGCGCTGACGCTGGCCGAGGCCGGAGCGAGGGTAGCGGTTACCGACATCGACCTTGCAAAGGCCGAGGCGGTGGCGGCCGAAATCGCTGCTGCGGGCGGGCGGGCGGAGGCAAGCCAGCTCGACGTGGCGAGCGAGAACGGGATCGGCGCGGCCATCGGAAGAATCGCCGATTCGCTCGGTCGCCTGGACGTTCTCGTCAACAATGTCGGGATCAGCGCGATCGCGCCCTCCGAGACGTTCAGGAGCGAGGACTGGCGGCGGGTGATCGACGTCAACCTCTCCGGGACCTTCTTCGCCTGCCGCGAGGCCGGACGCAGGATGCTTGCCGCGGGCAGCGGCCGGATCATCAATGTGGCGTCGGTGATGGGCCTCTCCGGCGGCGGGCTCTACCCGACCCCGGCCTACGCCGCGTCGAAGGGCGCGATCGTCAACCTGACGCGCGAACTGGCGGCGGAATGGGCCGGGCGGGGCGTCCGGGTCAACGCGATTGCGCCGGGACTGGTGGTGACGGCGATGACGGCGGGGATGCGCGCAAACCAGGCGCTCACCGAGAAGATTCTCGACCGCACCCCGATGAAACGCTTCGCCGAACCGGAGGAAATGGCCGGCGGAATCCTCTACCTCGCCAGCGCCGCCTCGAGCATGGTGACGGGGCACATCCTGGTCATCGACGGCGGCATCCTGGCGATCTGACCGGCAGACCGCCGCGGGATCAGGCGGCGGCGGTCCGGCCCTTGGCGCCGGCCAGGGCGCGCGCATCCATGTCGGCTGCGAAGCGCGACAGGATCGGGTTGAAGACCTCGGGATTGGTCAGGAAGGCAACGTGGCCGAGGCCGCGGAGCAGATAGTAGTGATTGTCCCAGAGATTGCGGACCTTGAGCGACGCGACGTAGCCGGTGTTGACCACCACGTCGTCGGCGCCATCGACCAGGGCCACCGGCATCGGAGCATTTTCGACCAGCGCCTTCTGGTCCGACGCCTTGCCGGCAAACAGATTGGCGAACAGCATCGAGCGCGCGCGGCCTTCGGTCCGCTTCATCGCGGCGAGGAGCGTATCGTCGAGCCCGGCGCCGTAGAGGCCGTGGGCGAGCATGGTCGCCTCCTCGTCGCTCCACGCTTCCTTGCCGAACAGCTCGACTGCCGGATTGGGGCGGAAGCCGGCCTGGATCGATTCCATGTTCATGCTGACCGGCGGCGTGCCCGACAGCATCACGCCGACGAGGCCCGGGAACTTCGCGATCATCTCGATGGCGGCATGACCGCCGAGCGACCAGCCCCAGACGGCGGCCTGCTTGATGCCCATTTCGGCGAGCACCGCCATCGCCGCCTCGGCATAACCCGGCCACGAATAGGTCCGCTCCGGATCCTTGGCATTGGTAGATTTGCCATGGCCCGGCAGGTCGATCGCAATGAGCCGGTGCTCGGAGGCGAGCGGGCCGGAAAGCTGGCGGTGGAAGACTTCCTTGCAGCTGGAATTGCCGTGAAGGAGAAGAATGGGCAGCCGCGAGCCGGAGGTTTCGGCCACCGCGACATCAGCAAAGCCGGTTCGGACCACCCGTTCCTTGACAGACATGCGCGCTCCTCTTCGCCGGATGCTCGCCCGCGTCCCTCCGCGAGGATCGAACCGGCGGTTGCAGTAAAATGCCGGCCGGCAATCGTTTGGATGCCGGGAATTGTGAGCAATAGAGGAAAGACCCTTACCAAAGCTTAAGGGCGTATCCGCCGCGCCGCCAACCGGTTATTCACGCTGATCGTTAAGCCCGGTGTGTGACTCTCTGCGGGGCTGTTCGGCACGATTGTACAAGCTATAGTCGCAACCGCTCGGCATTATCGGTCTGTGGAATCCATGCGCTTGGAGAACGGCGGCACCCGGGAATACGTCCTTGGCCATTCGGAAAGCGAGCTGATCCGGCTCGAGCGCCAGGCCGAAATCTTCGCCGAACCGACCGAGCAATTGCTGCGCCGGGCGGGCGTCGGCCGCGGCATGCGTGTCCTCGACATAGGCTGCGGGGTGGGCGATGTCGCCATGGCGGCGGCCCGCCTTGTCGGTGCGGGCGGCTCGGTGCTCGGCATCGACCGTGCCGGCGAAGCCCTGGGCATCGCGGCGCGCCGGGCGGAACGGGCCGGCTTCTCCTGGCTGACCTATGAGGCGGCGGACCTGCACGAGTTCGAGCCGCAGGAGCGGTTCGACGCGATCACCGGCCGCTTCATTCTCATGTACCTGACCGACCCGGCAGCGACGATCCGCCGGCTGTCCGGATTCCTGAAACCGGGCGGCGTTCTCGCCTTCGCCGAACTCGACATCGACCAAGCCGGCTCGCTGCCGGAGCTGCCGCTGCTGTTGAAGATCATCCACTGGACGACGGCGACCTACCGGTGCGCCGGAATCGAGCCCAACATGGGCTCGAAGCTTTTCGCCGCATTTTCTGCCGCCGGGATGAGCTCGACGCTGGTTGGCACGACCCGGATCGAGGGGGGCGAAAACAGCGCGGTCTACGATTTCGCCGCCGAAACCATCCGCAGCCTGCTGCCGAGCATCATCCAGTTCGGGATTGCCACCGAAGCGGAGGTCGGGCTCGACACGCTGGTCGAAAGGCTGCATGCGGCCGCGACGGCCCAGCCGCACTGCTTCTTCCTGCCCCGCCTTGTGGGCGGCTTCGCCCGCCCGCGGAGCTGACCGTCGTCAGGTCCGGGACGGAACCAGCATCCGGCTCAGCACTCCGTCGCGGCGGACGAACTGGTGCCATAGCGACGCGGCGACGTGGATGGCGATGAGCCCGACGAAGACCGGCTGGCCGGCCTCGTGCAGGCCGCCGACCGGCAGGCCGAAGAACCACGACGCAATCCCGGTGAGCGGCATGAAGAAGAGCAGCGCATAGAAGAGGAAATGCGAGGCGCGCGCCGCGAAGGCGAGCAGCGGATTGGGCTCATCCAGTTCCGGCGGCGGGCGGCGGACCCGGAGCACCAGGCGGATGACCACCAGCGCCAGCACCGCCGAGCCGACCCAGACATGGGACGAGGCGAGGAACGTGTCGAGCGCGCTCGGCGTCAGGCCGCGACGCGCCATGCGCAGCGTTTCGTTGGGCGCCGGCGCAACAAAGAGCTGCCAGAGGACCAGCGCGGCAATGGTCCAGTGCAGCACCACCTGGGACAGGCTGTAGGCGCCGGGAGAAATCGTAGGCCGGGTGACGCTAGCGTTCGTCATGTCGCACTCCGTTCGGGTCGGGCGGGCGCGTCCTCCCGGCACACCCTGTTCCGACATAGATGTAGTGCGGACCTGTCCCGTGCCTATGCCGTAAGTGTATCCGATTGTATCCGCGCTCTACTCGAACCAGGCCGTGCCCGGATAAATGTGCGCGCGGGCGACCTCCTCATCGAGGTCGAGGCCGATGCCCGGCGCATCGGTGAGCGTGATCCAGCCGTCCTTGATGATGTCCTCCTTCGAGGTGACGATCGTCGACCAGTAGTCGCGGTGCAGCCAGTGATATTCGAGGACGAGGAAGTTCGGCACGGTCGCGCAGACATGGGCCGAGGCCATCGTCCCGATCGGCGAGGCGACGTTATGCGGCGCGAACGGGATGTAGTAGATCTCGGCGAGGTTCGCGATCTTGCGGCATTCGGAGAGGCCGCCGCATTTCGGAATGTCCGGCATGATGATGTCGACCGCCTGCTTCTCGATGAGGTCGCGGAAGCCCGAACGGAGATAGAGGTTTTCGCCCGCGCAGATCGGCGTCGAGGTCGCCTCGCTGATCTCGCGCATGGCATCGACGTTCTCGGGCGGGACCGGCTCCTCCAACCACATCAGGTGGAATTCTTCGAGGTCGCGCGCCAGCCGGATGGCGCTCGCCACATCGAGGCGCGTGTGCACGTCGCAGGCGACGTCGACCGTCTTGCCGGCGGCGCGCTTCACCATCCCGGCGAGGCCGACCATGCGGTCATGCTCCCACTCGCCGGCGGTATGGTTGAAGCGATCCTTGACGAAGTGGGCGACCTCGCTCTGCATGTGGCCGTAGGCGCCGATGTCGAGGTCGATCTTGAGGGCCGTGAAGCCGCGTTCGAGGACGTCGTCGACGACCTTCTTCACCTCGTCGAAGTTCATGCCCGGCGTCACTTCGCAGTCGGCATAGACGCGGATCCTGTCGCGGAACCTGCCGCCGAGGAGTTCATAGACGGGCACTTTCAGCGCCCGGCCCTTCAGGTCCCAGAGCGCGATCTCGATGCCGGTAAGCGCCGTGATCAGCGCCCCGGCGAAGCCGCCCTCGAAGACCAGGCTTCGGCGGAGTTCCTCGAAGAGCGCATCGACCGCGAACGGATCGCGCCCGACGAGCTTCGGCGCGAGCTGCTTGATGAGCGCGATCGCGGCGTGGCCGCCGTGGACGCATTCGCCGAGGCCGGTGATGCCGGCATCGGTCTCGACCTTCACCCAGAGGTGCATGCAATGGCCGCTGGTCGCGGCCGTCTTCACTGATATGATTTTCATTGTTAGCGTTGGCTGGGCTCGATCCTGAAGGGGGCGGCAATGGACCTCCACGGCGTGGAGTACTTCTATACGCTCTCCCTGATCGCAGTGACGTTCGCCGTGGTCTCGGCGCTGGTCATGCTCCTCCGCCAGTCAATGGGCGGCAAGCTCTCGAACTTCGACATCTATCTGACCGGTGCCTACGTCCGCTTTGGCTTCGGACTGACCATCGCCGCGATCCTACCCACGCTGCTGATTCTTTTCGAGCCGACACCGCCCTTGCTTTGGGGAATCTCCGGCCTTCTCGCCGCGGCGATCGTGGGAGGTTCCGTTGGTTCTGCGGTCCGGCATCGCCGGCTGGCGTCTCAGGTCGCCATGTCGTGGGGTGTGGCGGCCTCTTTCCTGACCCACATGGCCGTAGCGATCTTCCTAGTCGCGCTCGCCTTTGTACCGGTGCTCCAAACCGCGGGCTTTTACGGCGCTGCCATAACGCTCTCACTCGCGGATGTGATGTGGACGTTCGTACGCCGCATCACCTCTCTTCTAGGTTCGTCTCCAGGATCTGACTGGGACCCGCGTCGCGGATAGGTGCGAACGACCTACCGCTTGTTGCTCGTCGGCTTCTTCCGCCACGCGTCGTACTCGGCCTGGCCCTCCACGCTGAGCGGGTAGTAGGTGCGGATGCTGCCGCCCTCGGAAAGGCGGATGCGGCTGAAGGCTTCCCAGTCCTCGTGCTCGCGGGTGTGGGCGAGCACGATCTCGGCCATTGCCGCCGGCACGACCACGGCGCCGTCATCATCGCCGATCATGATGTCGCCGGGCATGGCGAGGACGCCCGAAAGCGCGACCGGGACGTTGTAGGCCCAGGGGAAGAGGCCCGACTGCGAGGCATAATTGGGCGTGAAGCCGACGGTCCAGAGCGGCGTGCCGATCTCGCGGACATGCGGCCAGTCGCGGATGCAGCCGTCGACGACGATGCCGGCGCCGCCGCGCCCCTTGAAATAGGTGATGAGCATTTCGCCCATCGTGCCGGTATAGCGGTCGCCATAGGCCTGGACCGCGAGCACGTCGCCCGGCTCGACCGTTTCGAAGACCGACCAGAGCGCGGTGTTCTTCTCGACATGCTCCTCCGCCGCGCCCGAGGCCATGTTCCAGATGATGTCCTCGCGGCGGGGCATGAATTGAAGCGTCACGACCGGGCCGGCGACCTTGGCGCCGGGCTGGCGGGCGAGCGGACCGGCGATGAAGGTCTGGCGCACGCCGAGGCGATGCATGACCGCGCTTGCCGTGGCGCTGCCGACCTCCCGCAGGCGGGCGATCAGGGCCCGGTCGGGGCGCCTGAAGGCCGGGCCGGAAATCGGCAGTTCCCTGACGATTTCAGGCGCGGGCAGCGGGACATCGGCCGCGCGGTCGCCGTTCAAGGCCATTCTCAATTCCCCCGGTAAATGCTGAGCGCCCCGTGGCTAGCGCAACCACGGGCCGGCGACAATCGGCTAACCCTCGGCGAGCGCTTCCTCGGTTGCCCGCAGCGCCGCCGTGGCGCCCGAGGCAAGGAGGTCGTGGTCGCCGGCAACGGTAAGGATGCGCACGCCTTTCCTGACCCACATCCGCTGCTCGGAAGCGGGCGTGTTGATGCCGAGGAAGACGGGAATGCCGCGCTTCGAACTCTGCGCGCAGATCGCGTCGACAGCCGCCTCGATCTTCGGGTGCCGGCGGTTGCCGAAGACGCCGGCCGTGCCGGCCATGTCGTTCGGGCCGATCGCCACCGCATCGATGCCGGATACCGCGAGGTATTGGTCGAGCATCGGGATGACGTCGATGTGCTCGATCTGCGGCATGACGAAGATCGCCGAATTGGCGACGGCAAGGTACTCCTCGGTATTGCGGTAGTAGTTGGAGGCACGGCGCGGACCGAGACCGCGGCGCCCGAGCGGCGGATAGCGGCAGGCGGCGACCAGCGCCTTGCATTCCTCCACCGAGTTGACCATCGGCGCGAGAATGCCTTCGACGCCGAGGTCGAGCAGCTGCTTGATGCGGACGTGATCGTTCCACGGCGCGCGGACGATCGGAACGGTATCGGTGCCGTTCAGCGCCATCAGCATGTCGTGAGTCGCCTTGAGGTCCCAGGCGCCGCCGTGCTCGCTGTCGACGATGACGAAATCGAAGCCGGTGCGGCCGAAGATTTCCGCCGCCGCGCCGTCGGTGATCGTCAGCCAAGCGCCGATGGCGACGCCGCCGTTGCGAAGCTTCTCCTTCAGGGCCAGCGGGCGGCGGAGCATCCTGCCGCTGCCCCAGCCGGCGCCGGCGCCCAGTCCTTCCGATTCGGCCACGTCGATCTCCTTCAGGCGGGCGTCAGCGCGCCCTTGCCGGCAAACCACGAATCGATGTTGTCGGCGACGCAATTGCCCATCGCGGAGAGCGTCTCTTCGCTCCAGCTGGCGACATGCGGCGTCATCACCACGTTGTCGAGCTTCATCAGCGCGGCCGGAACCCGCGGCTCGTCGTCGAACACGTCGAGGCCGGCCGCGGCGATGCGGCGGTTGACCAGCGCATCGACCAGCGCCAGCTCGTCGACCAGCCAGCCCCGCGCGACGTTGACGAAAATGCCGCGCGGCCCGAGCGCCTCGATCACATCGCGGCCGACGATCGGCTTGCCGGCGCCCCTGGGCGCACCGGCGGCGGCAAGGAAGAGCACGTCGCTGTCGCGGGCGAGCGCCACGGCGTCGGCATAATGGCGGTAGGGAACGTCCCGCCTCACCGGATCGGCATAGGCGATCGGCATGCGGAAGCCTTCCAGCCGCCGCGCGATCTCGATGCCGATGCGGCCAAGCCCGATGATCCCGGCGCGGGCCCCGGTGAACTTGCGGCCGACGCCGAGGCGCGCCTCGAGCCACTTGCCTGCCCGGATATAGCGGTCGCCCTCGCTGACGCGGCGGAACGCGGCAAGCGCCAAGGCGAGGGCGATATCGGCGACATCGTCATAAAGGACCGGGGCTATCGTAACCGTGATGCCGCGGCGCCGCGCTTCGGCGAGGTCGGTGGTCTCGAGCCCGACGCCGTGGAGCGCGCAGATTTCGAGTTTCGGCATCAGGTCCATCTGCGCCCGCGTGAGACCGGCCATGCCGTGGCCGAGCGCAGCGCGAACGCGACCGCCGACCTTGGCGAGGGCCGCCAGCGGATCCGGAGCCGAAAAGACGGGATGGAGAATGTACTTGTCCTCTAGCCGGCCGAGCACGATCGGCGTCTGCACGCCGATCAGAGCAATTTCGATCTTCTCGCTCATGCCCCCGCCGAACGTCTTCGCTCCGGCCATCCTTTTCCGCGGCCGGTTCCGGGTGGTAGGTATGCCCGGTTTTCGGCTCCGTCAAAAGGCCTTGCGGTGCGCCAATTCATCCTATCCATCGACCAGGGCACGACCTCGTCGCGGGCAATCCTCTTCGACCGGAAGCTCCGTCCGGTGGCGAGCGCCCAGCGCGAGTTTCCTCAGCATTTCCCGGCCCCCGGCTGGGTCGAGCACGACCCGGAGGAGATCTGGGGCTCGGTCCTCGGGACGATGCGGGCGGCGCTGCGGAAAGCGGGAATCGGCCCGGGCGATCTCGCCGGCATCGGCATCACCAATCAGCGCGAGACGACCATCATCTGGGACCGGAAGACCGGGAAGGCGATTCACAACGCCATCGTCTGGCAGGACCGGCGGACGGCGGCCGAGTGCGAGCGGCTGCGCGCGGCGGGCGGCGAGGAGAGGGTGACGGCAAAGAGCGGCCTCCTGCTTGACCCGTATTTCTCCGCGACCAAAGCCGCATGGATCCTCGACCGCGTGAAGGGCGCGCGGAAGCGCGCGGAAGCCGGCGAACTCGCCTTCGGCACGGTCGACTCGTTCCTGATCTGGCGGCTGACCGGCGGAAAGGTCCACGCCACCGACGCGACCAACGCCGCGCGGACGGCGCTCTACGACATCCGTGAAGGCGGCTGGGACGACGAATTGGCGGCGCTCTTCAACGTGCCGCGTGCCGTCCTGCCGGCGGTCCGCGACTCGGCGGGCGACTATGGCTTGACCGCCAGGGCCGTTCTCGGCGCCGAGGTTCCCATTCTCGGCGTCGCCGGCGACCAGCAGGCGGCGGCGATCGGACAGGCCTGCTTCCGGCCGGGAATGCTGAAAGCGACCTACGGCACCGGCTGCTTCGCGCTTCTCAACACGGGCGACGAGCCGGTGCGGTCACGGAACCGGTTGCTGACGACGGTCGCCTACCAGTTGGCGGGCAGGCGCGCCTATGCGCTGGAAGGCTCGATCTTCGTTGCGGGCGCCGTCGTGCAGTGGCTCCGCGACGGACTGAAGCTCATCCGGCGCTCCGCCGATGCCGGCGCGCTTGCCAAGGGCTCCGACCAGGGCCAGCCGGTGTACTTCGTGCCGGCGCTGACCGGGCTCGGCGCTCCGCATTGGGACGCGGCGGCGCGCGGCGCGATCTACGGCATCACCCGCGGAACCACCGGAGCCGAGATCGTGCGGGCGGCCCTGGAGGCGGTCTGCTACCAGACCCTCGACCTCCTCGACGCCATGCGCGCCGACATGGGCGGAGCGGGTGACACGGTGCTCCGCGTCGACGGCGGCATGGTCGCCTCCGACTGGACGATGCAGTTTCTCGCCGACATCCTCGACGCGCCCGTCGACCGCCCGAAGGTGCCGGAGACGACGGCGGTCGGCGCCGCCTACCTTGCCGGCCTGGCCGCGGGACTCCTGCCCGAGCCCGCCGCGATGGCCAAGACCTGGAAGCGCGACCGCCGGTTCACGCCGCGGATGAAGGCCGACCTGCGCGCGGCGAAGCTTGCCGGCTGGCGGGATGCGGTGGCGCGGACGCTGAGCCGCTGAGGCGCGGGTCCGCGCCTAGGCCGGCACCGGCTGGTGGGCGGCCTCCCGCGCGGCGAGCTGGTCAACCGCTTCCAGCGCCTCCGCGGCATACATGACCGAAGGTCCGGCACCCATGTAGACCGCCATAGCGAGGGTCTCGGCGACCGCCTCCCGCGTAGCGCCCCGCTTCACGGCGCCCTCGGCGTGGTAGGCGATGCAGGGCGCACAGCGCGTCGCAACGCTGATTGCCAGCGCGATCAGTTCCCTGGTCTTGCCGTCGAGCGTGCCGCCGCCGGGCCGGTTCGCCGACCGGGCCATTTCGCTGAAGGCCTTCATCGTGTCCGGTGCGGCGTGGCGGAGATTCCGCACCGCCCCGTTCATGTTGTCGATGAGGGCTTCCCAATCTTCAACCATCGAATTCGTTCCTTGCTTGAGGGGTCCTATTGCCAAAGGCGCTTGAGAAGGCCGGCGCCCCAGCCACGCCCCTCCTCCGTCCCGCCCGCTTCGACCGGCAGGCCTGCCGCGGCCCAGGCGGAGAGCCCGCCGGAGAGCACGTAGGCCGGAGAATTGCCCGCCTTCTGCGAAAGGTGCGCGGCATACATGGTGGTGCGGCCTCCGCTGGCGCAGAGAAAGATCGCGGCCTGTCCGGGCGCGAGGCCGAGTTCGCCGGATGCAAGCCGGCTGAGCGGCAGATTGCGCGAGCCCGGTATGCGGCTTCGCGCGAACTCGCCGGGTTCGCGCACGTCGACCAGCATCGCGCCGCCGTCGTGCAGTTTTGCCGCCTTGCCGGCGTCGATCGTCTTCATTGTCTCGTCCTCGGGTTGGTTGGGTCGGGGCAGAAGAGCCGTCTGAGCGTTACCATCAGCGTGACCGTCCGCCGGTCGGCGATCCGGTAGAAGAGCGTCTGCGCCTCCCGCCGGAAGGTCACCAGGCCGTCCTCGCGCAGCCGTGCCAGATGCTGCGACAGCGCCGACTGGCTGAGCCCGACGGCCTCGGCGAGCCGGCTCACCGTCATCTCGCCGTCCGCCGCCAGCCGGCAGAGCAGCCGTAGCCGCTGCTCGTTGGCGACCAGCTTGAGGAAGCGCGCGGCTTCGCCGGCCTTGCCGGCCAGTCCGTCGAGGGTTCGCAGCGCAGTATCCATTAGTGCACTCTAATTTAGCTGTCGCTAATATAAGAGAGAAAGGAACGAGCGCAAGCCCTCTTGTTGGGAGCGCTCTGCGAAGCGGATGAAACCTCCAGTCTGGCGGAGCACGAAGGTCCGGGCGATATTTGCCGGCAAAGCTACGGGAGGCTCCACCGGATGGCGCGGACGGCAATCATCGGCAGCGGCCTGATCGGCCGGGCCTGGGCGATCAGCTTCGCCCGCGGCGGCCACGAGGTCGCGCTCTTTGACGAGGACAGGGCGGCGCCGGGAAAGGCGATCGCCTTCATCCGGGATGCCCTCCCCGACCTTGCCGCGAACGAGCTTCTGAATGGCGAGACGCCGGAGAGCGTGCTCGGCCGCATCCGGGAGGAGACGGACCTTACCGCCGCGCTTCGGGGCGCGAGCCACGTCCAGGAGAATACGCCGGAGAAGCTCGACCTGAAGAAGGCAGTGTTCGCAGAGCTCGATGCGCTCGCCGCGCCGCAGGCGGTGCTGGCAAGCTCGAGCTCGGCGCTCCTCCCCTCTTCGTTCACCGAAGCGCTGCCGGGACGGGCGCGCTGCCTCGTCGCCCACCCGATCAATCCGCCGCATCTCGTGCCGGCGGTCGAGATCGTGCCGGCGCCGTGGACCTCGGCCGAGGCAATGGAACAGACGCGCGCCTTCATGGCCGGATGCGGGCAGAAGCCGATCGTGATGCAGCGCGAGATCGACGGCTTCATCATGAACCGGATGCAGGGGGCGTTGCTGGAAGAGGCGTTCCGGCTGGTCGCCGACGGCTATGCTTCCGTCGAGGACGTCGATACCGGCATCCGCGACGGCCTGGCGCTGCGCTGGTCGTTCATGGGTCCGTTCGAGACGATCGACCTCAACGCGCCGGGCGGCGTGCGGGACTATGCCCTGCGCTACCAGAACATCTACGAGCGGCTCTTCCCGCAGATGCAGCGGCGCGTCGACTGGGCCGGACCGGTGATGGACAGGATCGAGGCCGAGCGGCGGAAGGCGCTGCCGGCCGACAGGCTCGCCTCGCGCCAACAATGGCGCGACCGCCGGCTGATGGACGTGGTAGCCGCCAGGCGGCGCGCGACCGGGAAGATCGGCGACTGAGGCGCCGCAACCTACGGCTGGCAATTGTCATTTCGGCGAAAGCGCATAACCTCTACCGTGCAACGCCGGCGGAGACCGGCCGCCGGGGAGCGTCAGCGTGAGTAGAGGCAGACTCCGTTTCGCCGTCGATACCGGCGGAACGTTCACCGATCTTGTTGTCGGCGAGCCCGACGGCAGCCTCGGTCTCCACAAGACGGCGACGGTGCCGTCCGACCCGGTCGCCGGGGTCGTCAACGCGCTCGCCGTGGCGGCCGAGGCGGCCGGCGAGAAGCTCGCCGACTATCTCGCCCGCGGCGAGGTGCTGGTCCACGGTACCACGCACGCGATCAACGCCATCGTCACCGGCTCGACCGCGAAGACCGCGTTCCTCACCACGAGGGGCCATCCCGACACGCTGGTCTGGCGCGAAGGCGGCCGCGCGGAAGCCTTCGACTTCAAGACGCCCTACCCCGAGCCGTACATCCCGAAGGCGATGACCTTCGAAATCCCCGAGCGGATCATGGTCGATGGCTCGGTGAAGCTTCCCCTCGACGAGGCGGCGACGGTCGCGATCCTGCAGACGCTGAAGGAGAAGAAGGTCGAGGCGGTGGCGGTCTGCTTCCTCTGGTCGATCGTCAACCCGGAGCACGAAATCGCCGTCGGCAGGCTCATCGAGAAACACCTGCCCGGCGTTCCGTACACGCTCTCGCACCGCATCAACCCGTCGATCCGCGAGTACCGACGGGCGATGTCGACCTGCATCGACGCCTCGCTGAAACCGGCGATGAACGTCTATCTCGGCGGGCTGGAAGAGCGGCTGCGAAAGGCCGGGTTCAACGGCCGCGTCCTGATCATCACCTCGCAGGGCGGCGTCATGGACGTCGCATCGATCGCCGCCGCGCCGGTGCAACTGGTCAATTCCGGCCCGAGCATGGGCCCGGTCGGCGCGCTTGCCTATGGTTCCTCGGCCGATACGCACACCCTTATCGTCGGCGATACCGGCGGAACGACCTTCGACGTGTCGCTCGTCCGCCACGGGCGAATCCCGCGCACCCGCGAAACCTGGCTGGGCAAGCCGCTGGTCAGCCACATGACCGGCATGCCTTCGGTCGACGTGCGCTCGATCGGCGCCGGCGGCGGCTCGATCGCCTGGGTCGACCAGGGCGGGCTCCTCCATGTCGGGCCGATCAGCGCCGGCGCGGTGCCGGGGCCGGCGGCCTACAGGCGCGGCGGCACGAGGCCGACGGTCACCGACGCGGCGCTGGTGCTCGGTTTCGTCGACCCGGACTTCTTTCTCGGCGGCAAGATGGCGATGGATGCGGAGGCAGCCTCGGAGGCGCTCCGCCGCGATGTCGCCGAACCGCTCGGCAAGCCGATCGAGGACGCGGCGATCGCGGTGATCGAGCTGGCGACGGAGAACATGGTCCAGGCGATCATGGACATCACCGTCAACCAGGGAATCGACCCGACCGAAACGGCCTTCGTCGCCGGCGGCGGCGCGGGCGGGCTCAATTGCGTCGCCATCGCCCGGCGGCTCGGCTGCCGGCGCGTGCTGGTGCCGGAACCCGGCGCCGCGCTCGCCGCGGCCGGCGCGCTCATCTCCGACCTCACCTCGCGTTACCACGCGATGTTTCATGCCAAGAGCGACGCGTTCGACCGCGAGGGCGCCAACGCGGTGCTGGCGCGGCTGGAGGAGCGCTGCCGCGAATTCGCCGCGACCGCCGGCGGCGGTTTGGACTACGTGATCGACTGGTCGAC
>DASRGK010000070.1:0-41675 GCA_035651055.1 Bauldia sp. | reverse complement strand
GCCTGACGGCGGCCCGCAAGCCCCCGGCCGGCGAAGTCTCCAGCGCGAACGAGCCCTCGTAGAGTTCGACCAGCTCGGTCACGATGGACAGGCCCAGCCCGGAGCCCGGCTTCGACTCGTCCAGCCGCTGGCCGCGCCGGGCCGCCTCGGCCCGCTTCTCCGGCGGGAGGCCGGGACCGTCATCGTCGACAATGAGCGACAGCTCGTCCGGATCGCCGTCCCTTCCGGGCAGGCGGGCGACCATGACCGCCACCCTCGTCTTGGCCCACTTGCAGGCATTGTCGACGAGGTTCCCGACGATCTCCTCGAGGTCCTGCTGCTCGCCGCGGAAGACGGCGCCCGCCGCAATCGTCGCTTCGATCGCGATTCCGCGGTCGCCGTGGATGCGCTTCATCGCCCGCACCAGCCGCTGCACCGCCGGCTCGACCGGCGTCAGCGCGCCGATGACGTTCGAGCGGGCCGCGATCCGTGCGCGGTCGAGGTAGTGGTTGACCTGCCGGCGCATGATCTCGGCCTGCTCGGCCATCTTGTCGGCGAGCGGTCCCTTCGCCGCGCGCGCCTCGTTGGTGATGACGCTGAGCGGCGTCTTCAGCGCGTGCGCGAGGTTGCCGACCTGGGTGCGGGCCCGCTCGATGATCTCCTGGTTCGACTGGAGGAGGGCGTTCAGCTCGCGCGCCAGCGGCTCGATCTCCGCCGGCAGGCGCCCGCCGATCCGCGTCTCCTTCCCGCTCCGCAGAGCCGCCAGCGCCTGGCGCACGCGGTCGAGCGGCCGCAGCCCCCAGCGGACCTGGATCAGCGTGGAGAGGATGAGGATGACGCCGAAGGCGCCGAGCGTCAGCAGGACGCTCCGCCGGAAGCCGGCGATGTCGGCCTGCACGTCGCCGGCATCGCCTGCGACCACGACGTCATAGACGTTGCCGGGGCCGAAATCGATCTTGCGGTCGACCGCACGAAGCGTCTGGCCGGCCGGACCGGCGAGGTCGAACGACACGACGCCTTCCGCCACCGTCCGCCGCGCCGCCTCGGCCGGCACCGCCAGCGTGTCGTTGAAGAGCGACTTCGAGGCAAGCACCACCGCGCCGTCGCGCGAGACCTGCCAGTACCAGCCCGAATAGGGGTTCTCGAAGCGCTGTTCGCTGAGGTTGCCGGGGTCGGCGAGCGCCGAGGGCGACTGGTTGGCGAGGAGCCCGACCAGCGTCGTCAGATAGACGCCAAGGCGTTCGTCGAACGCCGACTCCGCGGAATCGCGATAGAGGGAGGTGATGATCAGGGCCGCGGCGCCGAGCGCGAGAACGCTCCACAGCGCGGCAAGGGCAATCAGGCGGGCGGCTAGCGAGTTAGCCGGCATTGCCCGGGTCGACGATGCGGTAGCCCAGTCCGCGGACGGTTTCGATCAGCTCCGGCGGCATCTTCTTGCGGAGCCTGCCGACGAACACCTCGATGGTGTTGGAGTCGCGGTCGAAGTCCTGGTCGTAGAGATGCTCGATCAGTTCGGTGCGCGGCACCACCCGGTCGCGGTGGTGCATCAGATATTCGAGCACCTTGTATTCATGCGAGGTGAGCTTGACCGGGTTGCCGTCGACCGTGACCCGTCCGGCCTTCGAATCGAGGCGCACGCTGCCGACCTCGATCTCGTTCGAGGCATGCCCGGCGGCACGGCGCACGAGCGCGCGGATGCGGGCCAGCACTTCCTCGATATGGAAGGGCTTGGCGACATAGTCGTCGGCGCCGGCATCGATGCCCTGGACCTTGTCGCTCCAGCGGTCGCGGGCGGTGAGGATCAGCACCGGCATGCGGCGTCCGGCGCGGCGCCAGTCTTCGAGGACGCTGATCCCGTCCTTGACCGGCAGGCCGATGTCGAGGACCACCGCATCATACGGCTCGGTGTCGCCGAGAAAGTGCCCCTCCTCGCCGTCGCTCGCCGAATCGACGGCGTAGCCGGCATCCTTCAGCGCGGAAACGAGCTGGCGGTTGAGGTCGGCATCGTCCTCGACGACGAGTATCCGCATTATCGCTAGTTCCCGAGGATGGCGCCGCTCGCGGCGTCGACGGTGAGCCGGGTCACGCGGTTGCCCGAGGTGAGAACATTGAGGCGATAGACATAGCGGTCGCCGGACCGGCAGAGGCTGGGCGAGGGCAGGATCTGCCCCGGCGCCGCCTGCTTGATGGCGCCGAGGATCCGGGAAAGCGGCGCCACCTGTCCCTGCGCCACGGCGGCGCGCGCCTCACCGGCGGACAGGCACTCCTGTGCCGCGGCCGGCCAGGACACGGCCAGCCCGGCAGCAAGGATAAGAGACGCCATCGTCGCCCGGATCATGGGCCTCCCTTATCGCGGCCCGGATGAATGGGCCCTGAATGGGGCGTTCAGCCCTCTTTCTGGCCGATCGGCGTGGTCGTCAGCGCGCGGAGCACGCCGACGGCAACGCCGACGCCGAGCATGACCGGTCCGACGCTCTGCGGCGGCACGATCGTCGCCCAATCCGCCGATTGTAGCACGCCGACGGTGGAGAGCCCGAGGGCAAGGAGAAGGGTGCGCCAGCCCTTGAGGGGCGCGGCGCCGCGGGACGCATCGCTCATGGTCAGTCCTTTCGCTCGTGGGGAAGATGGCGCCGGCCGGTCAGATGTACTGGCCGCCGGTCGCGGTCGACCCGGCGCTGTTGCCGGGGAAGTAGGTGGCGCCGCCGCCATTGGTGAAGATCACGCCGTTGGCATCGGCGAGGTAGCGCGGGCCGGTCGCCGAGCCGGAGAACGTCATCGCCTGTCCGCGCAAGACGCCGGTGCGCGAGCTTTCGACGAACGCGGTCGAGAAGGCCGGCGTGCCGGTCAGGGTCACCGTCAGGCCGGTCAGCACGATCGAGCCGGTCAGCGCATAGGCGTGGATCGGGGCGTTCCCGCTGATCGCGTAGTTGCCGGTGCCGGTGATCTGCGCGCCGGTGCAGGCGGCAAGCAGGTGGGCGACGACGCAGGCGCCGAAGTTGAGGTTGGAGAAGGTGAGGCTCCCGGGGGCGTTCAGCTGGATGCCGCTCTTGTTGGTGGTCGTGGTGACCTTCAGGTCCCTGATAGACAGCACGCCGGGGAGCGGCGCCGAAACCAGCACCGCATCGGCATTGGTGCCCGACAGGACGACGTTGGCGGGCGTCGCGTTGTTGCCCTGGACGATGACGCTGCCGCCGCCCGTCCACGGCTGGGAGATGAGCAGCGGGTTGGTGCCCGAGGCCGGTGCGTAGGTGCCGTCGCCGATCTGGATGGTGACCGTCTTGCCGCCGAGGTCCAGGTTGGCGGCGATCGTGTCGTAGGCCTTCTGCACCGTCAGGAAGGCGCCGCCGGCGCTGTTGGCGAGACCGGTGTTGGAATCGCTGCCGTCGGTGCGGACGTAATAGGTGCGGTCGGCGGTCAGCCGCTCGCGATAGAGCGAGGCCGGCTTCACCTTCTTGTGGGCGCTCGCCGAGGCATCGTAGGTCAGCCAGAAATCGGCGGTCGGGTCGGGCGCCGTGTCCTCGACCAGCGCGCTGATGTCGAGCGCGATGCTGGGGTTGCCGGAGACGCCGCTGCCGTTGCTGACCGAGAGCCCGGTTGCCGCGGCGATCGAGCGCTGCACCCAGGTATCCGTCGCCGAGCGGACGGCAATGCCGGTGGAGGCGAGCCCCTCCAGCGCCGACAAGTCGTTGGCGAGCGCCAGCGCCCCCGCCGACAGCGCAATGCCCGCCGCCGGCAGCGTGACCAGACCGGCATTGCCCGTTCCGTCCGAGCCGAAGAGCCGGTTGGCCGTGGTCGCGGCGAGATCGCCGACGCCGGCGCCCGTCGCCCAGGCATCGGCACCGGTGCGCTTGGCAATCCCGGTGCCGGACAGTCCCTCCAGCGCCGACAAGTCGTTGGCGAGCGCCAGCGCCCCCGCCGACAGCGCGATGCCCGCCGCCGGCAGCGTCACCAGACCGGGATTGCCCGATCCGTCCGAGCCGAAGAGCCGGTTGGCCGTAGTCGCGGCAAGGTCGCCGACACCGGCGCCCGTCGCCCACGCATCGGCGCCGGTACGCTTGGCGATGCCCGTGCCGGACAGTCCTTCCAGCGCAGCCAGGTCGTTGGCGAGAGCCAGCGTCGGGTTGCCCGAAACGCCGTCGCCGTTGCTGACGCTGATGCCGGCTGCCGGGCCGGTCAGCGTGCGCACCGCCGCCGCACCGTCCGCGGTCCGCGCCACCAGACCCGTTGCCGACAGGCCCTCATAGGCGGCGAGATCATTCGCTAGCGCCAGCGCACCCGCCGACAGCGCAATGCCGGCCGCCGGCAGCGTCACCAGACCGGGATTGCCCGATCCGTCCGAGCCGAAGAGCCGGTTGGCCGTGGTCGCGGCAAGGTCGCCGACGCCGGCGCCCGTCGCCCAGGCATCCGTACCGGTGCGCTTGGCGATGCCGGTCCCGGTCAGTCCCTCCAGCGCCGCGAGGTCGTTGGCGAGCGCCAGCGTCGGGTTGCCTGCAACGCCGTCGCCGTTGCTGACGCTCACCCCCGCCGCCGGGCCGGTCAGCGTCCGCGCCGCCGCCGTGCCCGCCCCGGTCCGCGCGACAAGACCGGTCGTCGAGAGCCCGGCCAGGGCCGTCAGGTCGGCGTCGCCTGCCTGCCTGCTGCTCACGTCGGACGCGAGGCTGTCGAGCGCGTCCTTGACGGTCGCACCGCTCACGCCCGAGTCGTTGTCGACCTGGCTGGCGTCGTAGTCATGGAGCGCCGCCGCCACCGCGCCGGTCCGCCCGAAGACGCTGGCGACGGGAGGGCTCGCCGCCGCCGCGACCTCGTCGATCGCATCCTGCACATTCGTCGCCGTCAGTCCGGACGCGCCGTTGTCGTAGAGGATCGCCGCGAACCCGGTGTCCTTGTCGATGCGGATCGCCTCGGTCCACGTGCTCCCGTCGGCGGAGACCTTGAAGACGAAGTCGGTGTCGCCGGCGAGGCCGACTTCCGCCCTCCCCGACCAGCCGCTCTGGAAGAGGAGCGTGGCCGTGTCGCCGTCGGTCTCCTTGTTGACGGTGAAGCGGATATCGCCGCTGCCGCCGGCGCCTGCCTCGATCCCGGAGAAGAGGACCGCGGCCGAGCGCACGGCGAGCCGGTTGGTGTCGTCGGCCGTGGCGTTGATGCCGAGCCGGGTGATCGTGCCGAGGAAGCTCCCGACCGGCGTCCAGCCGTCCGCCTGCCGGACGAGCACGGATTCCGCGGCCATGTCGTAGGCGATCCAGCCGGGCAGCGGATCGAAGATCGCCCACGCCCCGTCGAGGAAGGCCGCGACCTTGCCGTCCGCGTCTTCCCAGTCGCCGGTGCCTCCGTCGGCGACGATGTAGCGGTCGCCCTCCGCCGGCGCGCCGGGCGGGTCGGCAAGGCTCGTGACGAGCACGGCGAGCTGCACCACCGCGTCGAGCCGGCGAAGCGCCTCGTTATGCGTCACGTGCTTCTGCGCCTGGGCCGCGGCGATGAACGGCAGCCCGAGGTTTCCGGTCGCGATCGGATCAGACATGGAGGGTGCTTTCTGCGGGAATGCCCGGACCTTCGCTCGGGCTCAGTTGGCAAACACGGATCGACAGTTCGGCCGGCAAGGCGCCGAAATCGCTCATCTGGTCGGCCGCGGCATAGGTCGCGGCCGCCGTCGCAACCTCGATCGTGCGGACCGCGTCGTCCCCGTCGAGAATGACAACGCGGTATGCTTCCGCACTCTCGCCGAGTGGCACCTCGGCCGGCTCCCAGGCGTCCCCGCCGATCCGCGTCTGCCGGATCCAGGTGATCGCAATGTCGCCGCTACCCGCATCCCGCCGTCCTGCGAGATGCACCGGGGCAAGGCAGCGCAGACCACGCCGCGCCGGCGGGGTCAGCGCGATGTCGGCGAACGTGTCCGGGTCGTAAAGCGCGCCCGCCTTGCCGCAGCGAAGCGTCAGCGCAAGCCACGATTCCGTCTCGCTGAGGTCGAGGAGTTCCACCGCCCGGTCGAGGAGCACGAAGCGCGCCCCCGCGACGTGGCCGGCCGCCGCGACATCGCCGGTCCCGGCCTGTCCGCGGAGCAGGCCGGTCAGCCGCCATCGGCGCGGGCCGGTCAGCGTCGCAGCCTGGAACTGCACCACCTCGAAGCCGGTCCCGGTGCCGCCGATCGCCGCGACGTTGGCTCCGTTCAGCACAGCGCCTTCCGGCTCGCCGGCGAGGCTCCCGCCGTAGAGTTCGACCTCGATCGCGTTGGCGCGGTCCCAGCGGTAAAGCGGCCCCGGCCCAAGCGGCGCGGTCAATTCACCCATCACTGCGCGGCGCGGCAGCGCCTGGCGCGGCGTGAACCCCGTCGCCGCCGATCCGAGGGACAATGCCATCGTTCCCGGCCACGGTTCGGCGAAGGCCGCAACATAGGGCAGGTATCCCGGTTCGCTGCCGGTCAGCAGCGGCAGGTCGAGGAGCATCACTTCGGGCCGCGATTCCACCGGCGCGGTTTCCGGGAAGGCCGTCCGCGGCGCCGCCGGCACCGCAGACAGCACCTCCGGGTCGATGCTCCGCCCCTCGATGCGGCGGACCAGCCCGTCCTCGATCCGCGTCACCAGCACGGTCCGCATCCCCTCGGGCGTGGCAAGGTCGCAGACGTCGCCCGCTTCGAGCCCGAGGCGCTTTGCGGTGAGCGCCACGGCGAAGCTGTCGCGGCCGGCCCAGAGGTCCTGCAGCATCGCGTCGGCAAGGCCGCTCGCCACCGCGTGGCTCATCGCTGCGCCGGTATCGCGCGCCTCGGTCCGCCGGCTGCCGGTCACCAGCCGCCGCGCGCTCGCCGTCGCCGGACGATAGTCGGCCAACGAATCGCTGTAGCCGAGCGCGATCTCGGCCGGCAGCTCGGTCTCCTGCGCCCGCCTTACCGCCAGCAGCGCCCGCTCGCCGTCCTCGGCGAGGTCGCTTGTTGCGATGCCTGTTGCTGGCTTCCGTCCGCGCCGGACGAAGCGGATCGCCTCGCCCGACTCGACCGCCTCGAAAAGGAGCAGGCCGGCAAGCGGTTCGAGCGCACCGCGCGCCGAGGTGACATTGTCGATGAGGTAGCCGTCGATACACCCGTCGAGTTCGTCGACCTCCCCGATGTCGATGCCGTAGTCGCGGAGGATGGCGCGGACGAGGTCGCTCGCGCCGAGGCCGCCGAGGCGCCCGGTCAGCCAGTGCCCGGTCTCGTGGTTCTCCCCGTCCGCCCACACGTCGGTCCGGTACGGAAACGCCGGATAAGGCCGCGCGTCCCAGGTCCAGACATGGATCGCCGGCGCCTCGACCATCCGCCCGCCATAGACCGCCGAGACCGGATTGCTGCCGGCCACGTAGTCCGGGTCGTCCGGCGTCCAGTAGGACAGAACCGCCTCGAGGAAGCGCCGCTGCAGAAGGTCGTCGCGTGTCCCGTTGGAATAGTATGGCAGCCCGCTCGCCGAGGACTTCGGGTCGGGGAAGACGTTGGGCTGGTTGGCGCCCTTGTCGACCGCCGGGCAGCCGGTTTCGCTGAAGACGATCGGCTTCCCTTCCGGCACCCACGCGGTCGGGCTCGCATCCTCGATGCCGCCCGGCCGGCTGTAGTGGGCGTTGCTCCACCAGGACTTCAGGTCCTTGAAGCGGAACACCCACGGCTTGCCATAGGCGCCGTCGGTGATCGCGGTCCGCGCCTGCGCGTCACGATCGGCAGGGCTGGCATAATACCAGTCGTACCCTTCGCCGCCGGCGATGTTGGCGCGGAAATACGCCGCGCTCCGCCCCGAGTCCCAGACCGCCGCATCGAGGTGCCCGCTGCCGTCGCGCCAGTCGGCGAGCGGCATGTAATTGTCGATGCCGATGAAGTCGATCGCCGCGCTCGCCCAGAGCGGGTCGAGGTGGAAGAACACGTCGCCGGAGCCATCCGCCGGCTGGTGCCCGAAATATTCGCTCCAGTCGGCGCCGTAGCTGAGCTTCACGTCCGGCCCCAGCACCGCCCGCACGTCGGCAGCCAGCGCCGCCAGCGCCGCGACGAACGGATAGGTCGAGTCGTCCGAACGGAGCGTGGTCAGCCCGCGCAGTTCCGAACCGAGCAGGAACGCGTCGACGCCGCCCGCCGCCTTGCAGAGCCACGCGTAGTGGAGGATCAGCCGCCGGAACGACCACTCAGCCGGGCCGGTATAGACGACGCTGTCGCCGCTGAGGTGAAAGTCGTCCGGCGCCGCCGTGCCGACAAAGGCCGCGATCTCATCCGCCACCGTCGCGGTCTTGTCGGTGGTGCCGGCGCGGCCCGGCGCGATTGCCGTGGTGATCGACCCGCGCCAGGGATAGGCCGCCTGCTCGCTCCCGCCGTAAGGGTCGGGCAGCCCGTTCCCCGGCGGAATGTCCATCATCGCGAGCGGGTAGAACGTCACCGCGAGCCCGCGCGCCGCGAGGTCGCGGATGGCGCGGACGATGCTCGCGTCGGACGGCGTGCCGCCGAAGGCCGGCCTGCCCTCGAAGCGGCTGACCAGGCGCGCATCCGCCCGCGCCAGGCCGGCGGCGCTCCATGCGTCCGGCACCGTCATCATCGCGGCTTCGGCGACACCCGGCTTAAGCCGGCACTGACCGGCGCGGAGATCGTCGCCGAACCAGGTCGCCACCAGGGCGACCCGTTCGAGGTTCGGGCAGAGCGCCTGCAGTTCGTCGAGCGATGCCGCCCAGTCGGTACGCGCCCCGTCGGCATGGCGGTTGAGGAGCGGCTGCTCCCCCGGTCCGGCCACGCTCCGCACCGGCGCCGGGTCGTAGCCGAACTCGGTCGCGCCGGGGATGAGCGTCACGGCCCTCACCTTCTCCTCGACGCCGCCCGCCGGGCGGATCACCTCGAAGGAGAAGAGCGGGATGCGGTTGCCATAGGCATCGAGCGGCAGCCGCTCGAAGACGATGTAGGCGGTGCCGCGGTAGGCGGGCGCCGCGTCCTCGCCCTGCTTGGCCACGATCAGGCTGTCCGGCGCTTCGTCCTCGCCGCCGCGGTGCAGCCGCCAGGTTACGGCGGAAAGGTCGAACGGCTTGCCGTCCGCCCAGACCCGGCCGATCCGCGCGATCGGCCCCTCGCAAAGCCCGATCGCGAGGTTGGCGAAATAGCTGTAGGAGCGGAGTGTGGTGGCCGGCGGGCCGCCCTTCCCGCCCTGCCGCGTCTCGGAGACGACTTCCTCCAGCCGCGTCGCCCAGATCATCTGCCCGGCGAGCCGCACCCGCCCGTAGGCGCGCGGGATGGCCGCGCCCTCGCGCGAGGTCGGAATTTCGAGGTCGCTGAGGCGCGGCCCTTCGACCGTCCGGCCGCGGGCGAACAGCGACTGGTCGATCGCGTAGCCGGCAATCGCCCCGGCGGCGCGGCCGATGATCGCCCCGACCGGACCGAACAGCCCGCCGATGAGGCCGCCGCCGGCGCGCAGAAGCAGCGTCGCCATCTTGTCAATTCACTCCGGGAAAGCGGAACCCGTAGGCGGCGCGCCGGCGCCACCAGCCGCCCCAGGGCGCGGTCGCCACGACGGCGCCCTCGTGGGCATGGATGAAGCGGTCGGCCGAGATCAGGATCCCGGCATGCTTGGCGGGCAGACTGTCCCGCCAACGGAAAAGGATGAGGTCGCCCGCCGCGGCTTCGTCGAGCGCGACCGGCACGAGGTGCCGCCGCGCCGCCTCGGCGAGCGTCTCCTCGCCCTTGGCCTCGGCCCAGTCGGGCGTATAGGCCGGCGCCGCCTCGGGTTCGCGTCCGTGCAGCTCGCGCCAGACGCCGCGGACAAGCCCGAGGCAGTCGCAGCCGACGCCCTTCAGCGAGGCCTGGTGGCGGTACGGCGTGCCGAGCCAGGTCAGCGCCTCCGCAACAATGGCGTCGCGCGCGGTCATGGCACGATCGCCCCGCCGTCGTTCCGGTCTCCCGGCCGCGCATAGGTCAGCGCAAAGTCGTTGCCCGGCATGTGCGGGAAGCCGCGGAAGTTGGCCGCGTTGGCGAATTTCGCCCGGCAGGTGGTGAAGAGCTTGTCGCAGCCGGCCGTCACTGTGAACCCGTCGCCGGCAACGACCGAGTGGTAGGCCGGCTGCCACAGCTCGATGGAGACGGCACCGCCCGTGACGCGGTGGCCGCGCACCTCGGCCGCCCGTCCCGCATTGGCCCCGCTCGTCCAGGTGAACCGCCCGCGCTCGAACCAGCCCGCCGCGAATTCGCCGAGCCCGCTCACGGCGAACCGGCGGCGGTCGTTCGCGACGCTCACCGCGCCCGCCCCCCGGAACGCCGGTGCCGCGAGATCGATGCCGCAGCGCGCATCGCCGAGGTCGGCATCGCAGGTGTGGCCGAAGATGCGCCCGCGGGTCTCGTCGAGCGCAGCGGCGAGGCCGCGGATCTCGGCGCGGAAAGCGCCGTCCTCGCGCGTCACCTCGCCGAGGTGCCCGACCCGCAAGAGATGCCGCTCCGCCGGCGCCAGCCAGTTGACGAGGAAGACGCGCACCTCGGCATTGTCGTAGAGGCCGGCGGCAAGGTCCTCGCCGGTCAGCCGCTCCGACGACAGCGCGCCCGAGACTTCCATGCCGCCGACGGCGAAGCCGAGGGCGCTCGTTTCCTCGCTGGCATCGAAGCCCTGCGCCGGCTCGTAGTCGGTGGCGTCGAAGCTCACCGTCCTGTCTTGGTCGGTGAAGCCGAGCACCGCGCCGTCGCTCCGCGTCAGCTTCCAGCAGCGGCAAAGCGTGGTCGTCCCCGCCGCGACATGCGCGGCAAGACCGGCATCGATGGTGCGCATGGCAAGTCCTCAAGGGAAGCGGGCCGCTCCACCACCTGTCATCCCCGCGAAAGCGGGGGACCCAGTATCCGTAGGTCGAGCCGAAAGAGGCGGCGACGAACGGCGCGGCAACTTCCCATTGTCTCGGCTACTGGATCCCCGCTCTTGCGGGGATGACAGTTGGGTGCCGGCGCTAAAGACGAATCTCGACGAGCGGGATCGCCGGGATGTCGCCGGCGGCGAAATGGGTGAGGTTGATTTCGAGCCGGTCGGTGTCGAAGCGGACCGGCACGTCGAAGTCGAAACCGGCGCTGATCGCCGCGCCGTCGGCGGGCGGATCGGCGAACGTCACCAGGCCGGTCGTCGTATCGACCCACCAGCCGCCCGGCGGCTCGATCCCGTCCACCGCGACGCGCACGCTGCCGGCGACCGGCTTCGCCACCGCGCGGACATAGGGCGCGAACGAACCGCCATAGGTCTTGACGAGCTGGAAGGCGAGCATCGCCCCGTCGCCCTCGCCGATCGTCTGGTCGGTCGCCGCGGGCGTCGCGCCCGGCGCACAGGACCGCCAGTCGGCACGGTCGTGCCAGCGGAAGCCGTAGAGCCGTCCGCGCCGCTCCTCGAAGAAGGCGATGACCGCGTGCAGGTCGTCGAGCGAGCGCACGCCGTAGCCGGCATTGTAGCGCCGCCGCGAATCCGCCCAGCGGCTGTTCCGCTCCTCGCTCCCCGAGCCGAGCGTGACGATGTCGGTCCGCCGCTCCGGCCCGCCGCTTGCGCCCAACGCGATCGCCGTCGGGAAGCGCACCTCGTGGAAAGGGGTCAGCGCCGGCATGTCAGAGCCCTCTCCGTCCCCGCCCGACCGCCCGCGCCAGCATCGCGGTCACTTGCGCTTCGGATTTCCGGAACGACTCGGCGTCGGGCGTGGTCACGTGGAAATGGATGACGGGTGCGCCACCGCCGCCCTCGGTCCGCACGCCCAGACGCCCGTCGCTGCCGCGCGACAGCGGCAGGACGGCCTCCGGTCCGGCTTCGCCGAGCAGACCCAGGCCGTTCGCCAGCGGAAAGAACATCGGCGAGTCGGTCAGGCCACCTTTCGCGAATGCCTTGACCCTGCCGCCGCCCACCACCCCGCCCTCGGCGAGGCCGAACGCTCCGGCGAGCGCGTTGCCCAGCGCGCTGCCGATCGGCTTCAGCGCCGAGTCGAGCGCAATGCCGGCGATGCGCAACGCCAGGCTCGACAGAACCTGTTCGAAGCTCCTGCCGCCGACGATGGCATCCTTGAAGGCGCGCGTGATCGCGGCGGAGAACCCGTCCGCCTCGCGCCCCAGGTCGCGGAGTGCGGCGCGGAACGGCGTCGTGTCCGCCGATATGCGGATGGAGAGTTCGTCGATCTGGGTCATGTCCGGTCCGGATAGCGGGCGGCGAGTTTGTCGAAGGCGGCGCGGCCGAGCGGCTCGCTGAAACACCCGAGCACGCCGTCGATGGCCGCCGCCAGTTCACGCGGCGTCAGCGCCCAGAAGTCGCGAGACGACAGCCTGAGCACGCCGAAGCCGAGCGCCATCGCCCGCCGCCAGGGGAACGAGGATTGGTTCATGGTCCTATCCGTCCTTGGCATTTGGGAGAGGCTCAGGTCCCGCCATGGTGAGGTGCGGGGCTGAAAGCCGAGCCTCGAACCACGCGCCGCGCATGGTGGGTGGTTCGAGGCCCGCGCGATGCGCGGGCGCCTCACCATGGCGGCCTATGCGCATTCGTGGCTTGTAGAGGCACTGAGGGCCTAGCTCGGCTCCCCGAAAGTCGCGGCAAGCAGCGCCGCGACGATCGCGACATAGCCCGCTGCGCCGCCCTCGCTCCGCATCCGCGCCACCGCCGCGTCGTCGATGTCGTTGCCGGCGCCGCGCAGCCCCGCGCCGATCACCTTGATCGCATCGCCGGCGCGGAGCGTCCCTTCGCCGAAGCGGCGCGCGAGGCCCATCAGGTCGCCGGCGCCGAGCGCCTCCTCGAGTTCAGCCAGCGCGCCGAGCGTGAGACACAGCGTCCAGGTCCGCCCGTCGAGTCTCGCCTCGACCTCGCCGCGCAGACGGTTCGCCATCGTCAGGCCGCCGCGAAGGAGATCGCGCCGGCCGATTCCAGCGCCAGCTCATAGGCGACCTCGCCGTTGTGCTCGCCGGAATATTCGAGCGCGGTCACCTGGAAGGCGCCGGAGAGCGTGCCGAAGTCGGGCACGATCACCTGCCAGTTGCGGATCGTCCCGTCGAAGAAGACCTGCCGCACCGTCGAGTCGCTGGCGGCATCGCGGAAGATGCCCGAGCCGGCGACGCTCGCCCGCTTCACCCCGGCGCCGGCGAGCAGCTCGCGCCAGCGGCCGGAGGAATCGGCATCGGTGATGTCGACCGCCTCGGCGTTGAACGCGATCCGCCGCGAGCGCAGCCCGGCGACGGTCTGGAACGTGCCCCCGCCGTCGCTGTCGATCTTGAGGAGCAGGTCCTTGCCCTTCTGTGCCGTCATCGCTGTCTCCGTGTCTCTTGGCCGGCAACCACAACTCACCCGTCTCCTCCGGCTTGACCGAGGATCGGGCGGGTTGGCGCACTGTCCGTTTGTGGTTGTCGTTCCGGGCGCGATGCAGCGCGAAGCGGTGCGTCGCAGACCCGGAACCTCGTGCGTCCGATGCTGGCCCCACCCACTTCCCTCATGGTGAGGTGCTCGGGCGCAGCCCGAGCTTCGAACCACGGGCCGGTCCAGCCCCAATGTGGGTATGTGAGTCCTTCCGAAACCTCAGCCCGCCCCATGGTGCGTGGTTCGAGGCTCGACGCTTCCGCGTCGAGCACCTCACCATGAGGAAGGTGCATGCAGCTTCACGAAGCCGGTTGCGCCGACTGCCTAAGCCGGCTCCGTCACCGCGCGGAACCGCATCACCCCGTGCCAGGTGATCCCGTCCGGGTCACGCGCCGCGTCGCCCGTCTCGAAGCGAAGGTTGACCAGGCGCTGGCCGTCGAGAGCGAGCGCCGCGTCGTCGAGAGCCGCCGTCACCGCGGCGATAATCCTGAGCGTCTCCGCCTTGCCACGCTCGCGCGACCAGACGTGCAGCACGAGCCGATGCTCCGCGCCGGCCTCGGTCGAAGTGCTCCAGTCGGCAAAGCTCGCCTGGCCCAGCCCGACATAGGGAAAGGCCGCGTCGCGGGGCGCCGCGTCATAGATGCGGTCGCCGATCAACGCGCCGACCGCCGCATCACCGGCGAGCGCCGCGAAGATCGCCTTCTGCAGGGCATGGGAAGCGTGCGGCATCGCTCAACCTCCCGCACTCACCGCGGCGATCGCTTCCGCGACCAGCGGGTTAGCCGGCTTACCCAGCGATCCGAACTCGCGCGCGAACAGATCCGGACCGGCCACGATCACCCTCGCCCCGTCGCCGTCCGCGACGGTTTCCGCGGTGACGGCGACCCCGCGCCGCGCCGCTTCGCCGGCGATCCGCGCCGCCAGTGCGTCGGCCTTCGCGCGCACGGCGCGCGCCACCGCCGGCCGTCCGGCGATGTCGGCAAGCGCCGCCGCCAGTCCGGCGCCGGTCAGGGCAAGTGCGCTCATGGCCGTTCCTCGATGGCCGTCAATTCGAGATAGCGCTGGGTCTCGTCCGGGTCGCGCGTCGCGGCGATCCGGAAATACCGGCCGCGATAGGCGACCCGCATGCCGCCGGTCACGTCGTCGCGCCAGCGAATGGTCACCCGGTGCGTCGCCACCGTGGCGAGGTGTTCGCCCGCCGAGCGCTCGCTCGCCGCGACCGGGTCGATCCGCGACCAGAGGGTCGCGACCGTCGCCCAGGCGAGCGTCTCGCCGCCCGCCCCGTCGCCCGCCGGCGTTGCCGCCTCGATGACGATGCGGTGGCGGAGCCACCCCGGATCGAACGCCGCCGCGCTCACAGCGAGAGCACCCGGTAGGGCGCCACCAGCGCCTCGAAGCCGAGCGGCGCCGCCGCCAGGGCGAGGTCATGGCCGACCGCGCCGCGGTGCTCGTACCAGTGCGCCACCAGCATCATCACGGCCTGGCGGAGCGCCGCCGGCACGTCGACGCTCGACGGTCCATAGCCGGCGGTGACGTCTATCTCGATGCCGTTCACCGCCCGCCCGACGATCACCGGCAACGGCGAGGACAGGACCAGCCGGCCCGGAACGGAAACCGTATCCACCTCGTAGTCGCCGGCATCGACCGGCACCGGGTCGCCGGTGTGGTCGAAGACGGTGACGGCGTCGACCGCGATCAGCGGTGCCACCGGAATGGTGACGATCCGCCGCTTCGGCCAGGCGTCGAGATAGACCCGCCATTCCTGCTCGATCAGCGCCCGGCGCGTTGCCGCCTCGACATGGACGCGCGCCGCCGCGATCGCCGCGGTGACGAGCTGGTCGTCGTCGTCCGTGTCGAGGCGGAGATGCGCCTTCGCCTCGGCCAGCGATACCGGCTCCAGCGCCGGCCCGGTAATGAGGGCTGCGGTCATGTCGGCCTCGTCAAGTTTGAGAACAGGCCTTGTCGTTCCGGGCGCGGTGCAGCACGAAGCGGTGCGCCGCAGACCCGGAACCTCAGCGCTGCGGGCGAGAGAGGTTCCGGGTCTCGCTACGCTCGCCCGGAACGGCAAATCCTGGATTGACCTAGGAAGAACTGCGGCCCCGCGATTGCTCGCGGGGCCGCTTCGTCACGCCCGAGGGGAGGGACGCGGGGGACCTCAGGTCGTGCCGAATTTGAGGAGCTTGATCGCGTCGAAGTCCTGGACGCCGCCGCCGACGCGCTTGGTCGTGTAGAAGAGGACGTAGGGCTTGGCCGAATAGGGATCGCGGAGCACGCGCACCCCGATCCGGTCGACCACCAGGTAGCCCTGGCGGAAATCGCCGAAGGCGATCGAATAGGAGTTGGCGCCGATGTCCGGCATGTCCTCCGACTCGGCGACCGGGAAGTTTATCAGGCTCGCCTGCCCGCCCGCCACCGCCGCCGGCTGCCAGATGTAATTGCCGTCGGCGTCCTTGAGCTTGCGGATCGACCCTTGAGTCTTCCGGTTCATCACCCAGGTGGCGTTCTGCCGGTAGGCGGATTTCAGCGCGTAGGCGAGGTCGACCAGGTTGTCCGACGGGTTCGACGCGGCGAAGCCGCCGGAGACGCCGGTGACGATGTAGCCGATCTTCGTCCACGCCCACGAGGCTTCCGCGATCTTGGTGTAGGACAGGAACCCGGTCGGCTTCTTGTCGCCGTCGCCGGTGACGAAGGCGGTGCCTTCCTGCGTGGCGAAGGACTGCTCGACCTCGGTCGCGATCCACTCGTCGATATTGACCGCGGCGTCGTCGAGGAGCGTCGCCGTCGCCGCCGGCATGGCGTAGAGCTCCATCGCCGGGAACTCGAGTTCGGCGAGCGTCGGCGAGGTCGTCTGCGAGCGCGAGTCGGTCTCGCCTGCCCAGCCGCTCACCGCGCCCGCGGTCACGAACGGCTTCTTGTAGACGTTCCCCGAGATCTGCCGGACGCTGGCGATGCCGCGGATCGGCGAGACCTGCGCCAGGCGCCGGCCGATTTCCCGTTCCGTTTCGTCCGGCACCAGGTAGCCGCCGTCGGCCGGCGTGCCGACCGACAGCGCCTTCTGCTCGACCCGGCGGAGGTTCGCCTCCTCGCCGCTCCGCACGTAGGCGTCGAAGGCCGCCTTGTGCTCGCTCGGCAGCGCCGCGCGTCCGTTATCCCCGCCGAGCGCCGGCCGGCGGCTCTTCAGCACGAGCTGGTCGAGCGCCCGCTTCTGCTCGTCGAGCGCGGTGTCGATCCGCGCCATCTTCTCCTCGGTGAGGACGTCGGCCGAGAGCCGGCGCTCGATGTCGCCGAGGCGCAGGTCGTTGGTCTCCTTGAACGCCTCGAAGGAGCGCATGAATTCCTCGAAGGCACGGCTGATCTCCGCGTCGCCCGATTTCACCTCGGGCGCCGCCGTAACGGCTTCCTGCATCTCTTGCTTCCTTTCTGGTCAGCGAAGGCTGTTGGTCGCGTCCCGCGTGCGCAGGCGCGTTGAACCGCCGGCCGTTTGGCCGGTGGGCATTCAAAAGACTTGGGCGATGGGCCGGCTGGCCTCAGGGGGCAGCTAGCCGGATGGGCTAGAGGTAGCGGCCGTACCTCGCGATGCTGGCTTCGGTCTCGGCCCGCAGTTCCGGGTGCGCGGCTTCCGCCGGCTCGATCAAGGCAATCCCGATGCGATCGATCGCCGCCGCGATGCCCAGCGCCAGGGGCCGGTATTCCTCGTCCGGACAGATCTCCTTCAGGAACTGCAGCACGCCTTCAAGCTCCCGCGACGTACGAAATGCGGCACGGATCATGTGGCGGGCGACGTCGATGTCCATTCGGGGTCCTCCCAGGTCGGGCTTCCGTCCGATCCCTACGATATCATCGGCAGCCGGCTGACCGCTCCGGTCTGGGCGCGCCGCTATCCCTGTCCCGCGACATCATCCGCGTTGCAGCGCGGATGCTTGCAACAAGCCGCTCCCGACCGCGCCCCGACTTCACCGAGGACACCCGCGCTTCGGGCAGCATCGGGAAGGTCACCACCGAGATTTCCCAGAGGTCGATCTCGATCAGGCTACGGATGCCGGTCTTCTGGTCCGTGCGGCCGCGCACGGTCCGGTAGCCGATGGAGAGGCCGTCGAGCGCGCCGGCGCGCATCAGCGAGAGCACTTCGCGCGCCCGCGCCACGCCCGGCGTCAGCCGCCCCTTGACGTAGAGCCCCCGCGCATCCTCGCGCACCTCGCTCCACACGCCGATCGGCTGGTTGGGGTCGTGCTGGAAGAGCATCTTGATGCCGGCGGCGCCGCGCTTTGCCAGCGAAGCCCTGAACGCGCCGGGCAGCACGATATCGCGCCCGAGGTCGGGCTTGCCGAAGAGGCTCGCATAGCCGGCAAAGGTTCCGTCCGCCTCGACCGCGAGGTCGGTGCGCGCGAATTTCGTTTCACTCATCATTGTTCGATTCCTGGTCGGTTGGACCGCATCGACTGACCTGTTGCGCAGATCACAGACCCCGCCCATCCTGAGGTGCGAGCGAAGCGAGCCTTTGAAGGACGCTCTCGGGTCACCGGTTGGCGCGTTCACAGCCTTCCCACCCTTCGTCATCCTCCGGCTTGACCGGAGGATCGTGAGCGGCCGCGCCGTGTTCCTCGTGGTTGCACCGACCCCGCCATCCTGAGGTGCGAGCGAAGCGAGCCTCGAAGGATGGCGACGTCGTGAGCCTCGTTTACCCGCCCACCGCCCGCACCCGCGCGCGGCCCGCCGTCGGCTTGAGCATCCGCGCGAGGCCCTCGGCAAACGCGGCGAACACTGCCCGGTGTTCGCTCCGCGCCCGGCGGGGCAGTAGCGAGAGGATCAGGTCCATGTCATTTCTCTCCGCCGAAGTAGCGGTTCAGCCGCGCGATCTCGGCGACGAAATCGTTGAAGCGGCGGTTGGACGCCGCGAGCTCGCGGAGCGCCCAGACGAGCAGCGCGCTCGCCCCGCTCGCCCAGAGGAAGAGCGCCAGATGCGCGAGGTCGCCGCGCTCCGCAATGCTGCGCGTAACATCGTCCACTTCCTCGACCTGTCTGGTTAGCCGCCGAATTGTGTTGCCGGCTACGCTTCGCCGGCCGCCGCCCTGGCAGCGCGCATCCGTGCATCGATCTCTTCTTCAAGCGCCGGATGCTCGGCGAATATCCGGTTCATCAGCTGCATCGACGATTCGGCGAGGCAGGAGACGATGCCCTTCAAGTACGCCTGATATTCGTCGGGACTGCATCTATCCTGCAGCACCGGGATCATGCTTTGCAGCTCCTGCCCCGACCGGAAAATGGCATCGACATGGCGCGCGCCCTACCCGCGTCCGCCCAACTCGTCCCCGCGCCACCGGCCCGTACCCCACGGCCGCGCGCTTCTCATTGACGGTGAGGAAATCCACGGCCGCAACGCGCGCCCACGCCGCTTCGCGTTCACCGGAAAGCGCTTCGACCTGCGGCAAGACCGAGGTGCGTGCCCTGTTCTGTAGCCGGTGTCGAAACATGCGGGACACCGCCGCCGACGCGCACCCACCGCCCGCCCTCCCGAGTTCGGTGAGCGCTTCGGCAGCGTTGAGGCGCACTTGCGCGTTTGGATGATCAAACAGGGTCAGCAACGCGCGTCGCTGGTCCCCCCGACGGGCCTTCAGCTCATCCTGGATCGCGCGCTTTCGATCGAAGAGCCGGTTGAACCGCGCTATCTCGCGCATTCCAATCGCTGCGTCCTGTGCCATCCCGACGGTCACATACTCGGCGAGAAAGCGCCGCGACGCTAAAGTTCCTCAGATCCATGGTCTTCAATTTCACGTTGGCCGAAATATTCCGCGATCCAGATGCAGCAACGCCATGCCGGCGTTCCCATTCTGGGGGCCGTGTTTCGAGGATGCGATGGCCTCCAAGACCCTTCGGGCCCTCTGGGGCGCGATCGCAAGCGTGGCAAGCGCTGCGTTCAGGCGGACCTGAAAGTTGGCGTGATCGAGGAGCTTCAGGAGCGCCTTTCGCTCATCGCCATCCATGTCTCTTAACGCGTCCTGGATGGCCCAAAGCCGCTTTGCGAGACGGTTGTATCGGCCGATCTCCCGCAAGCCTAGTGCATCGTCCTGCTGAAGGCTGATCGAAACGTATTGTTCAACCCGTTCGTCGATATCAGGTCTCCGACGGAAGCTGGCACTCATCTCTTCAGGATCTCGAAACGGATTAGGGCATCCAGACCGTATTGCTCGCGCACGACCCAGTCGCTTCCTCGTAAGAGGTCTCTTGGACTCATGCGCCCCAAGTCCTCAAGGTGGGCCGCGTAGGACCCTGTTATTTCCCAATGCCTGAACCTTGGCACCAGCACACGATTTTCAAACGACTCGATCAACTCTTCCGGCAACCTGTCCAGCCGCGCCGGCGTTTGTTCGACAGTGTGGTGGACTTCATATCCCGCTGTCGGCGTGCGCGCACGATGCCGCAACTCTTCGAGCGGCCGTGGCGGGTCGAGATACGATACGACGTTCTCCCAGTGATCTTAGAGCCAGACGGCATCGCTCGCCAATTCAACAAGCCGACCGATTGCGGTCGAGCGTGCGCCAAACTTGATCAGTTCCTTGGCGATGTCCCACGCCGTGCGATTTGCTTCCCGAAGCGGTACCGGCCGCTCGCGAGGGACCAGAACCGCCCCGAATCTAATCAGAGCGCTTCGACCTGCGGCAAGACCGAGGTGCGTGCCCTATTCTGTAGCCGGTGTCGAAACATGCGGGACACCGCCGCCGACGCGCACCCACCGCCCGCCCTCCCGCGTTCCGGCCGGAACGCGGGGTTGGTTTGGGTTGAAATTCGCCTTCGCGAGTAGCCACGAAAGCCGCGCACTGGCGATCACCAGGCGCGCGTTCGCCACCGCGGCCCGGAGCGGCCAGGCAGAAGCCGGGGTCGACATCGCGCGCCCTACCCGCGCTCCGCCCCCACCCCGTCCCCGCCCGCGACCGGCCCGTACCCCACTGCGGCGCGCTTCTCGTTCACCGTGAGAAAATCCGCCGCGGCGACGCGCGCCCAGGCCGCCTCGCGTTCGCCGGCGAGCGCATAGACCTGGTCGCTGTCGGCGACGAGCCGCAGCTCGTGCGTCCCGCTTTCGCCGAACGCCGGCGCGAGCCACGCGCCGATCGCGGCGGTGGTGCGCTCGACCAGCGGTAAGACGGTGCCCCGCCAGAAGGCGAGGTTCGCTTCCTTGTAGTTGGCGTAGGTGTTGTCGCCGCGGATGCCCAAGAGCATCGGCGGCACGCCGAAGGCGAGCGCGATCTCGCGCGCCGCGCCGTTCTTCGCCTCGAGGAAATCCATGTCCTTCGGCGAGAGCGCCATCGGCCGCCAGTCGAGCCCGCCTTCGAGGAGGAGCGGCCGCCCTGCCCGGCTCGGCCCGGTGAAGCCCTGTTCCAGCTCCGCCTTCAGCCGCTCGAACTGTTCGGCGGAAAGGTTGCCGCCTTCCTTCGCCTGGTAGATGAGCGCGCCGGACGGCCGCGCCGAATTGTCGAGGAGCGCCTTGTTCCAGGCGCCCGCGGCATTGTGCAGGTCGAGCGCCACCTGCGCCGCCTCGATCGGCGCGAAGCCGTAGTAATCGTCGAGCGGATGGAAGAGCGAAAGGTGCAGGATCGGCGACGCGCCGCCGGCCTCGCCGGCAAAGCGCACCGTCCGTCCCGCGACCGAATATTCATACGCCTCCGGCCAGCCGTCGGCGCCGGGCACGACCTTCATCCGGTCGGGCCGGAGCGCAAACAGCTCTGCCGGCGGTCCGTCGGCCGACACCGCTTCGAGGTAGGCGTTGCCGGCGACGAGCAGGTAGCCGTAGAGCGCCTCGCGCAGATCCGCCCCCGCCTGGCGGCGGTTCGGCCGCGTCAGCAGCGACAGGAGCGGATGCGTGTCGAGCGCCGCCGCGCCGTCGTAAAGAAGAAGCGGCACCGAAGCCGCCGCCTCCGCGATCATCCGCACCGAGCGGTAGACGATCGGGTTCCGCATATAGCCCTCGCGGGCAAGCGCGGCGTAGTCGCGCGGCGTCCACCGCGCCCTGCCCTCGGACTGGAAGGCGATCAGGCCGCCGGCGCGCGAGGCTTTCGCCGAATCCGGCGACCGCCCGCCGCGGAACGGCAGGAAGGACGGAAGCGAAACCATCCGCTCTCCTTTGGAGAAAATGAAATGGACGCTGGCCAATGCTCGTGGCGAGCCCCGCCATCAGCATCAGCCCTGATTGTCATCCCCGCGAAGCTTGCCCCCGACCTGATCGGGGGGCGGGGACCCAATATCCGCGACGCAGCAGAATGAAACGCGATGGCTACGATCAGCGCCGTTCAACCGCACCAACATCGCCATCCTGAGGTGCTCGTTCGCGTCAGCGAACGAGCCTCGAAGGACGCACCGACGTTTGCGCGTCCTTCGAGGCTCGGGCTACGCCCGAGCTCCTCAGGATGGCGGGGTCGGTGCCGCGGTTCGGGCTTCACGCTCCCGCTAACGAGTCTGTCCCACCGTCATCCTCCGGCCTGACCGGAGGATCGGGTAAGCAGCGCCACTCACACATGTCGGACGATAGCGAAACAGTACCGAACCACCGTCACGCTGTCAAGGAATAAATTCCTGTCCCGGTGGCAGTGCGGCGGCGCGTGTTCAAGTCAACGCCGACTGCCCAGATGTCGCGGGCAAGCAGCACCAACGCAAGAGGTTCCGTGCCTCGTCCGCGGCATTGCGCGCCCGCAGACGCGCACAGGGCGACAGGGACCGATACGATTCGTCTGCGCTCGTGGCGGCCGAGAGCCCGCCCCTCACCACCGCGCATCGACATGCACGGCGATGCGATTAGCGTAGAGCTCCCGCAGCGCCCGCATCGTCGCCTCGCTCAGGGCCGGCACGTCCGCCGCCGCGGCATTGCCCCTCGCCTGGGCGGCGTTGCGGGCGCCCGGGATCACCGTCGTCACCGCATCGTTCATGAGAATCCAGCGGAGCGCGAAGGCCGTCATGTCCATGCCGGCCGGGACGAGCTTCCGGATCTCCTCGACCGCCGCCAGCCCGACGTCGTAGGGCACGCCGGCAAAGGTCTCGCCCCGGTCGAACGATGCGCCCTCGCGGTTGAAGGCGCGGTGGTCGTCGGCGGCATATTTCGTGTCGGCCTTGAGCTTGCCCGTCAGCAGCCCGCTCGCCAGCGGCACGCGCGCGATCACGGCGACGCCCTTCGCCTTCGCCTCGCGGAAGAAGAGCCGCTCCGGCCGCTGCCGGAAGATGTTGTAGATGATCTGGATGCTGGCGACGTTCGGGTATTCGATCGCCTTCAGCCCCTCCTCGACCTTCTCGACGCTGACCCCGTAGCGCCGCACCTTGCCGGCGGCGACGAGCCCGTCGAGGTGCCCGAACACCTCGGGCATGTAATAGACGGCCGGATGCGGGCAGTGGAGCTGCAGGAGGTCGAGCGCCTCGACCTGCAGCCGCTTCAGGCTCGCCTCGACCCAGCCGGCAAGGTTGGCCCTGGTGTAGCTCTCCGCACTGTTCGGCCCGAAGCCGCGGCCGCACTTGGTCGCCACGAACGGCCGCTCGCCGCCGCGGCCCTTCAGCACCCGCCCGATGATCTCTTCGGAGCGCCCGGCGCCGTAGCCGTCGGCCGTGTCGATGAAGGTCACCCCGGCATCGAGCGCGGCGGAGAGCGCCGCCTCCGCATCGCGCTCGTCGACGCTCCCCCAGCTCCCGCCGATCTGCCAGGCGCCGAAGCCGATCTCCGAAATCTCGCGCCCCAGCCGCGCCGCGCTCCGCTTCCTCATTGTCGCCCTCCCCTATTCCCTGATCCCTAATCCCTATTCCCCGATCGCCTCCTCGGGCGGGGCCGCCGGCACGCGCCCGACCCGCGCGACATAGATGCCCGCCGCGATGAGGAGCGCGATGCCCACGAACGTCGCCCAGTCGGGCACCGCGTCGAAGACGAGCGCGCCGAAGATCGTCGCCGCGATCACCTGGGCATAGCCGAAAGGCGCCAGCAGCGCCGCCGGCGCGTTCGTGAAGGCGCGGATGAGCAGCGACTGCCCGATGCCGAAGACGGTGCCGAGCGCTGCCATCAGGAGCCAGCCGCGGAGGTCGAGCGGCTCCCACATGAAAATCGCGAACGGCGTCGCCACCACGCCGCCGACAAGGAGCGTCCAGGCGAGCGTCGTATTGGGCCTCTCGCCCTTGGCGCCGAGGCTGCGGCTGAGGATCTGGTAGAAGGCATAGAAGACCGCGGCAAGCGCCGGGTAGAGCGCGTAGGCCGAGAGTTCGCCGAAGCCCGGCTTGGCGACGATCACCACCGCCGCGAAGCCGAGCGCCACCCCGATCCAGCTCGCCGGCACGACCCGCTCGCCGAGGAGCGGCGCGGACAGGGCGACGATGATGAACGGCCCGGCGAAGAGGATCACCGTCGCATCGGCGAGCGGCAGGTAATGCACGCCGAGCACCATCATGACGGAGAGCGTCAGCGGCGTCGCGCCGCGGACCGCCTGCAGCCCCGG
Organism: Bauldia sp.; assembly: GCA_035651055.1. Lineage (GTDB taxonomy): Bacteria > Pseudomonadota > Alphaproteobacteria > Rhizobiales > Kaistiaceae > JAFKKF01. The sequence goes on along the minus strand of DASRGK010000070.1, from coordinate 17,968 downwards.
CCGTGTGGTCTTCAGCAGCCGCCGCCATTCCGCCGGCGGCGTCATCAGGAGGAGCGCGGGAATGGCGAGCGCATAGCGCGCCCAGACGATCTGCGCGACCGACTGGGTCTCGGCGAGGATTTTCGAAATGCCGTCGACCGCGGCGAAGCTCGCCGAGCCGACGATCATGAGGAGGATGCCGGCGAGCCGCCTGCGCTTCTCGTTGGCGGCGGTGCCGGCGGAAGAAGATGCGTCCATTGGGGCCGCCCTTCTACTCCGCCGGCGCGCGCGCGTCACCCCGCCTCACATGCCCCGCACGCGCGGCTCGCCGCCATCGCCGAGCATCAGCGCGGTCACCGCCCAGACCAGCGCATCGAGCCGGTCGGGCGAGCGCCCGCCCGACAGCCCGTCGGCGCCGAAATCGCACAGCTCGTCTTCGAGTTCCGGGAACGTCCCGGCGTGCCGCACCTGCCCCCGCGCATAGAGTGCCGCCACCGGCTCGGCGCGGAGCCACTTGCCGCGGGTCGCCCTCACCGCCGTCACCGGCACGCCCCTGTCGATGCTGCGGATCACCGTCTCGACCATGTCGCCGCCCTGGTTGACCTCGGCGACCAGCGCGTCGGCCGCGAGGTCCCGGTAGAGGCGAAGCGCGCGGGCCGCCCATTCGTCGGGTCTGACCGCCCGCGCCGAAGCGTCGGCGAGCACATAGGCGGTGCCGTCGGCTTCCCCGGCCGCGACGATGCCGCAGGTGCCGCTCCGCTTCGAGGCGGGCGGGTCGACCGCGACCACGATGCGGCGGAGCCGCGCCGGCACCGCGACGCGGCTCGCCTCGATCTCCTCCCGCCGCCAGAGGCCGTCGGCGCGATCCTCGATCAGTTCGCCGTCCAGTTCCTGCCGCCCCAGCCGCGTGCCGGCATAGCGGGCGACGACGCGGGTGAGAAATCCCGGCGACAGGTGTGCGATATTCGCCCGTGTCGTCGCGCGGCTCACCACCGTGCCGGGGTCGGCGAGGAGGCGGCGGAGGAGCGGCAGCGGCCGCGGCGTCGTCGTCACCACCTGGCGCGGATGGGCGCCGAGCCGCAGCCCGAACTGGAGCATGTCCCAGGCCGCCTCGGGGTGCCGCCATTTCGCCAGTTCGTCCGCCCAGGCGGCGGCGAATTGCGGGCCGCGCAGCCCTTCCGGGTCCTCCGCCGAGAAGGCCTGCGCGATGCTGCCGTTTTGCCATTCGAGCCGGCGCCGCGCGGGCGACCATTGCGGCCGTTCGTGGCGCCGGTGGATGGTGAGGAGCCCCGAGACGCCCTCGATCATCACCTCGCGCACGTCGGCGAAGGTCTCGCCGACGAGCGCGATCGGCCCGGCCGGCGGCGGCTCGCCGGTGGCAAGCGCCCGCACCCATTCCGCCCCGGCCCGTGTCTTGCCGGAGCCGCGGCCGCCGAGGAGGAGCCACACCAGCCAGTCGCCTTCGGGCGCTTCCTGGTCGCCGCGCCGGCGGATCGACCATTCCTTTTCAATGTACTCGATCTGCTCCGGCGTGAGCGTCGGCCAGAGCTCAGAGAGAGGCCTCCCCGCCTGCTGCCCAGCGCGCAATTCGTTCAGCCAGGTCGGCGTGGTCGAAGTCACGATCGGCGCTCTCCGGTTGCCTCTGCGCACCGTCGTCCCGGCCGAGCGCCATCAATGTCTGCAGAACCTTGGCGAGATGGCCGAGGAGCCGCGCATCGCGCTCCTCGACCGCGTCCTTCGAGCGCCTGAGGCGCTGCTCGACGCGGACGACCTGGCGGTCGACGACGCGCAACAGCCGCTCGGCGACGCTTGCCGCATCGTCGAGGCGCGTCGCGAGCTTCCGCTTTGTCCGATCGGCCGGCGGTCGCCGGATCAGGCCGACCGGCCGTTGCCAGCCTTCGTCCTTGATGTGCGTGTAGAGCGAGGACGACGGCACGGCGAAGGCCCTGGCGATCGCGTGGACCGGCGCATCGGTCTCCTCGACCTGCCGCCGCAATTCGGCATGGCGCACCGCGTCCGCCCTGATCCGCGCCAGCGCCGGCACCCGCTTCACCGGCTTCGGCAATTCCACTCCGGGCGGATCGGCCCCGGGCGGATGCGCCCCGTTCGGCTTACGCTCTGCGCCGTCGTGCAGCATCAGTTCCATCAGATCTCCGGAATTGCAGGGTGGGCTAAGGCGCGGAGCGCCGAGCCCACCGCCCGCGCGGCGATGCGGGCCTGACCGGTGGGCACGCGCCTCCGGCGCTTTGCCCACTGTACGAAATCCGCTGGGTGCTCGGGCGAAGCCCGGCCTAGCCATCCTGAGGTGCTCTGGCGAAGCCCGGCCTAGCCATCCTGAGGTGCTCGGGCGAAGCCCGAGCCTCGAAGGACGCAAAAAAGCCCCGGAAACCGGGGCCACAAGATCCACGGGCGCAACCCGCATCCGGGTTTCCGCCACTACCGCTACCCTACCCGACGAGCGCGCGGCCGTCAAGAATATATTCCTATCAGCAGCAGTATGTGGGGTGGGCCAAGGCGCGAAGCGCCGTGCCCACCGCCTTCCTGCAGCACGGGCGGCGGGCGTATCGAACCGTTGCCACGCTTCGCTTTGCCAGCTCTCCTACCGCTGCCGCCTCGAACACGTCATGGCCGGCCTCGTGCCGGCCATCCACGTCTTGTTCGGCAAACGGCGTGTCGCGTGGATGCCCGGGACAGCCCTCGGGGCTAAAGGCCCACCGGGCCTGACGTTGCGGTGGGCCGCTGTTGCCTTAAGGCGCGAAGCGCCGTGCCCACCGTCCCCTTGCAACACGCGCCGCGGGCGTACCGTTGGCACGCTTCGCTTTGCCCGCTCTACCGCTGCTGCCTCAAACACGTCATGGCCGGCCTCGTGCCGGCCATCCACGTCTTGTTCGGCGTCGGCGTGTTCGCGTGGACGCCCGGGACAACCCTCGGGTCAAGCCCGAGGGCTAAAGGCCCACCGGGCATGACGTTGTGATGGGCCAGCGCCCCCAGCACCTTGCCCACCCCCTGAGGAAGTCTCGCTCCCGCCTCCGAATCCCCCCACACTCCCGCCATGCCCGATCTGGCGGTCCTCCTCCTTGCCACGCTCCTCGCCGCGCTCGCCTTCTCGGGCTGGGGCCGGCTGATTCTCCGCCTCGCCGGGCATCATGCCGCCGAGGTCGGCGTCGCCGAGATGTGGATCGGCGTCACCGCCCTCACCGTCCTCGTTACCCTCCTCCACTTCGTCACGCCGATCGACTGGACGGTCACGCTCGCCCTCGGCCTCATCGGCGCGCTCGCCGCGCTTCTTCCCGACCGCGGTGCCGCCTGGCGCCGTCTCGTCGCCGCGGCCGCCGCCGGCGCCCGCGCCCACCCGCTCGAGGCCGGGCTCGTCCTCATCTTCGTCCTCGGGCTCGCCCTCCACGCGATGGCCCGGCCCGACCGCTACGACAGCGGCCTCTATTATTTCGCGAGCATCCGGTGGCTGAACGAATACCGGATCGTTCCCGGCCTCGGGAACCTCCTCGACCGGCTCGCCCACAGCGAGGCGATCTTCCGCCCGGCGGCGCTCCTCAACGCCCATCCCCTCTGGGGGAGGGGCTACGCCGTCCTCCTCTTCTTCCTCGAGCTTCTCGCCGCCGCCACCGTCCTCGCTTCCGGGGTCTGGCGGCTCCGCGGCGGCATCCTCGCCGTCGCCGGCGCGGCGGCCGCGATCGCCTTCCAGACGAGCGAGGCGCCCTCCGCCGCTGCCGACTATGTCGTCGCCCTCGCCAGCGTCGGGATGCTGGTCGTGCTCCTCCGCATTATCGCGACGCCCGCCGCCGAAGGCGCCGGCCGCGAGGACGCGCTTCTCCTTGCCGGGCTCGCCCTCCTTGCCGTCCTCATGAAGTACAGCGCCGCCGCCTTTGCGCTCGCCGCGCTTGCCGTCGCCGCGCCGTGGCTCGCCCGAACCGCCCGGCGCCATCCGCGCGCCGCGCTGGCGGCCGCCGCCCTCGGGGTCATCGCCATCGCCGGGCAGGCGGCGCGGAGCTACATGCTTTCCGGCGTGCCGTTCTATCCGGCGGAGATCGGCGGCCTCTGGGACCTGCCCTGGGCGATGTCGCGCCGCGCCGTCTTCATCGAGTCTGCCTTCATCTATGCCTGGGCGCGCGTGCCGACCTATCCGCCGACCGCCTTGTTCGGCAACTGGGACTGGCTCGGCGCTTGGGCGCGCGCCTTTCCGCTCAGTGGATGGGTGACGATCGCCGGGACGATTCTCTTCGGCGCCGGCAACCTCGTCCTTGCCCTTGTCAGGCCGGGCGCGCTCGGCCGACCGACGCCTTTATGTCCTCTACGTCCCGATCGCGGTGTCGCTCGTCTTCTGGTTCTTCTCCGCGCCGTCGCTCCGCTTCCTCGTCCCGCCGCCCGAGGCCATGCTCGGCGTCGCCGCATTCCTCCTCTTCCGGGAAGCCGACCGCCTCCGCCCCGCTCTCTTCCCGGCCGCGGCGTGGGCCGAGCGCCGCGCTGCGACCCTCTTTCTCCTCGCCGCCGGAATCCTGGTCGCAATGCCTTTCGCCCGCATCGCTCCCTTCTTCCAGCCGATCCCGGTCGCCGACCTCGCGATTGCGACCACCGCCTCGGGGCTGAAGCTCTACCACCCGCAGGCGGGCGACCAGTGCTGGGACGCGCCCCTCCCCTGCACCGCGGCTATCCGAGGGACGATATCCGGCTCCTCGGCGCCGGCCTCCAGTCCGGCTTCACGCGGAAGCCGCCGCCGGCAGGCACTGCGCCGTCCGCCGCTTCACCCTAGGCCTCAGGCGAGTTACGGGCGTGCGCATCGCCTCTCCTTCCGGAAGAGGTCGTGAAGCGGGCGTCTGCACCCATCACAGAACGAGGCACTCACCTCTCCCTGAGGGAGAGGTCGTGAGCCCGGCGTCAGCCGGGCGAGCGGGTGAGGGGTTAGAGCCTGCCAGAACTTGCGCCGTTCCAGCCCCTCACCCGGAGGCGAAACAGCGCTACCCCGGTCCGCGCCGGCTCGTCTCGAACAGGAACCAGTGGCGGCGCTCGGCCTCGTCGATGAACTGTTCGAGGAGGCTGGTCGTGCCGCTGTCGTTGTTCTCGTCGCAGAGCTCGCGCACCGCGCGCAGCCGCTGGATGAGCTGCTGGTTGTCGTCGCGCAGCTCCGCCACCATTCCCTCCGGGTCGACATAGGCCGCATCGTTGTCGAGCACGCGCTGCTGCTTGCTGATCTGGCCGATCGAGCGGATCGTCGTGCCGCCGATCTTGCGGACGCGCTCGGCGAGCGGGTCGGTCATCGCGAAGATCTGCTCGGCCTGCTCGTCAAACAGAAGATGCAGCGAGCGGAAGTGCGGGCCGCTGACGTGCCAGTGGAAATTCTTGGTCTTCAAGTATAGCGCGAAGACGTCGGCGAGGATCGCGTTCAGCGCTCCGGAAATGTCGCCGATGGCGTTGGCGCCGAGGTCGGACGGCGGGTCGAGACGGGCGTCGCGCTTCCGCGCCGGGCTGCTGGCTTTGCTCATGGTCTGGTCTGTCCCTCTCGTGTGGGCGGCGATTGATAAACGTGGGGAGGCGCGGAATTCGGCAAGGTCAGCGTCTTTTCCTTTTCCGCGCCGGCTCGGGCGGCTGCATCGGGTCCTCGCCCGGCCAGGTCACCATATGCTCTTCGAGCGCCGCCGCGGGAATGTCGGCCTCGCTCCGCGTCTGGCCGCGCACCGAAATGCCGGCCATGTGGACGGAGAGCGGGTCGCCCGAAACCAGCGGGTGCCACCAGTAGAGGTCGCGCCCTTCCGCGACCAGCCGGTAGGCGCAGGTCGGCGGCAGCCAGGAGAGGCGCGGCACGATTTCGGGGGTGAGCGAAATGCAGTCCGGCACGTGCTCCTGCCGGTGCTCGTAGTCCTTGCAGCGGCAGGTGCCGTCGTCGAGCAGGCGGCAGGCGACGTCGGTCCAGTAGATTTCGCCCGTCTCCATGTCCTCGAGCTTGTTGAGGCAGCAGCGCCCGCAGCCGTCGCAAAGCGACTCCCATTCCTCGCGGCTCATCTCGTGGAGGCGCTTGCGTTTCCAGAACGGAGCCTCGCCGCCCTCCGCTTCCCCCGCCGGCGCCGCGCCGCGGCCCCTAGCCGGCATCGGCCGGCGCCTTCTTCTTCCGGTCGGCGTGGCCGAGCGGCCGGTCGGGCGCGACCGCATCGCGCACCCGCTGTTTCAATTCGGCGATGTCGGGGAAGCGCCCCTCCTCCTTCCGCGACCAGACGACCTCGTCGCCCGCTTTGACGACAAACACGCCGCCGGTGCCGGGGACAAGCGTCACGCCGCCGATCTCCTCCTCGAAGGTCTGGAGGAGCTCCTGCTGCATCCAGGCTGCACGCAGCATCCAGCGGCATTGCCGGCAATATTCGATCGACAGAACGGGCAGCGGCATGGTGCGGCGAGCTTACCACATCCGCCCGCTTGTCTTTCCTTCACCTTTCCCCGACAAGATCGGTCCGGCGCGACCAATCCGGGACAAGCTACGCAAGTCCGTGCGCGATCCGTTTCAATCAGACCGAGTCCGGCGGCGCGATCCGGCGCTGAAGGGCGAGATCTATGCCGACGCCTTCCTCTTCCGCGTCGGGCGCTTTCTGGCGCGGAAAGCCGAGGGAATCTCGCTGTTCCTGCGCCGTCTCAGGCCCTCCGGCTTCGCCCGCGCCGCGGTCGAGATCGCCGGCGACGGCCTCACCCTGGCGGCGGGAATTTCCGTTATTCTTCTGGCACTTGCGCTCCCCGCCTTCGAGGCGACGAAGACCGACTGGCGGGCGCAATCCGACTACTCCGTCACCTTCCTCGACCGCTACGGCAACGAGATCGGCAAGCGCGGCATCCGCCACTCCGATTCGGTCTTGCTCGAGGAGATGCCGGACCATTTCATCAAGGCGGTGATCGCCACGGAGGACCGCCGCTTCTTCGACCATTTCGGCATCGACATCTTCGGCACGATCCGCGCGATGTTCGAGAACCTGCGCGCCGATGCGGTGGTCCAGGGCGGCTCGTCGCTGTCGCAGCAGCTCGCCAAGAATCTGTTCCTGTCGAACGAGCGCACCATCGAGCGGAAGATCAAGGAGGCGTTCCTCGCCCTCTGGCTCGAAGCCAATCTCTCCAAGCAGGAAATCCTCAAGCTCTATCTCGACCGCGCCTACATGGGCGGCGGCAATTTCGGCGTGGAGGCGGCGGCGGAGTTCTACTTCGGCAAGTCGATCAAGGATGTGAACCTGGCCGAGGCGGCGATGCTGGCGGGTCTCTTCAAGGCGCCGGCCCGCTACGCGCCGCACGTCAACCTGCCGGCGGCGCGCGCCCGCGCCAACGAGGTGCTGACCAACATGGTGCAGGCCGGCTTCCTCACCGAGGGTCAGGTCGTGGGCGCCCGGCGCCATCCCGCCGACGTGGTCGAGCGGGCCGCGGTCGCCGCCGGCTCGCCCGACTACTTCCTCGACTGGGCCTTCGAGAAGGTGAAGGAAGCCGGCGTCACCGGCGACCGCGTGCTGACGGTCCGCACCACCATCGACATGGGGCTGCAGCGCGCCGCCGAAGAATCGGTCGAAGCTGTGCTCAGGCAATACGGCGAGTCGTATCGGGTGAGCGAAGCCGCCCTCGTCTCGCTTGAGCCCGACGGCGCCGTGCGAACCATGGTCGGCGGCCGCGACTACGGCGAGAGCCAGTTCAACCGCGCGGTCGACGCACTCCGTCAGCCCGGCTCGTCGTTCAAGCCCTTCGTCTACGCCACCGCGATGGCGAACGGGTTCACGCCGAAGAGCGTCGTCCGCGACCAGCCGACCTGCATCGGCGACTGGTGCGTCCACAACTACGCCGGCGGCTATGCCGGTGCGATCACGCTCACCACCGCGATCGTGAAATCGATCAACACGATCCCGGTGCAGCTGGCGCAGCGGATCGGTCGCGACAAGATCGTCGACACCGCCAAACGCATGGGAATTACCACGGAGCTGCGCATCACGCGCTCGCTGCCGATCGGCTCGTCGGAGGTCACCGTCCTCGATATGGCCGGTGCCTACGCCGCTTTCGCCAACGGCGGCTACCGCGCGACGCCCTACGCCTTCACCCAGATCCTCGACAGCCGCGGCGAGGTCCTGTTCGACCGCCGGCGCGACGTGACCGCCCCGCCCGAGCGGGTCCTGGACCAGAAGGTCGTGCAGAGCATGAACGAGATGCTGGTCCAGGTTCCGGAATGGGGCACCGGCCGCCAGGCCAAGCTCGACGGCCTGCGCACCGCCGGCAAGACCGGCACCACCTCCGCCTACAAGGACGCCTGGTTCGTCGGCTTTACCGGCGACTTCTGCACGGCGGTCTGGTTCGGCAATGACAGCTACGCCTCGACCCGCCGGCTGACCGGCGGCACGCTCCCGGCAATGGCGTGGAAACGCTACATGACCGTCGCCGAACAGGGCGTCACGGAGCCGAAGCCGATCCCGTTCATCGAGCCCGAGGAGGCACCGAAGCCGGGCAGCAAGGCCACCGTCGCCGCGGCCGACCCGAAGCTCCCGCCGCCGCAGCCGCCGGCGAGCCCGGTCGTCCTGTCGCCGGAGACCGCCCGACGGCTCCTTTCCCTGGAGGAACTCCTCCGCAGCGCGCGGCCGCTGAAGCCGGTGGCCAGCATCGACCCGCCGGTCGCGACGCCGGCGCAATAGCGCCGCATCCGCCGCCGCTATAGGCTCCCGCCCGGATTCGAGGCCGCCGCCGTTGCGCTTCATCGTCGACATTTTCATCGCGATTGCCATCGCCGCGGCGCTCGGCATCGGCAGCGCCTGGTACGTCATCGACCGTGGCGCCGTCTTCGGCACCGTCACCGTCGGCGCCTGGACCGCCTGGCCGGCTTCCGGCCAGCCCGATGCCGATCCCTATGCGGTCGCGTGGCTTGCGCGGACCGGCGAGGTGCCGCTCGGCGCCGGCGAGGGAATAGCCTTCACCGCGACCGCCGACTCCTCCGGCCGGCCGCTCACCGCCGCCTGCGACTACACCGTTCGCGGCCAGACGCCGGCAGCGCGCCTGTGGACCCTTGCCGCCTATGCGTTCGGCGATGCCGGCGGCGCGCCGGCGCCGGACCGGTCGAGCATCAACTCTCGGATCCTCGTGCGCCAGCCCGACGGCAGCTTCGCGATCGCCCTTTCGCCCGAGGTCCAGCCCGGAAACTGGGTCCCGCTCCAGGCCGGGCGGAACTTCAGACTGGTCCTGCGCCTCTACGACACGCCGGTCACCACCGGCAGCCGGCTCACCGACATGGTGCTGCCGGAGATCGTGCGAGGTGCCTGCCGGTGAGGCGCCTGCTCGCCTTCACGCTCGGCGGCGTGCTGCTCGCCGGCATCGTCCATATCGTCGTGGTCTTCCTCGTCCCCTACTTCGCGCGGAACGACGCCTGGGCGGTGGTGCGCGGCTTCGCCGCCGACGGAAAGTTCCAGCTTCTGCCGGCCTCGAACCTGCCCGGAACGGCATTGCCCGGGCTCGACCCGGAGATGATCGAGGCGGTCTGCCCGTTTTCGCTCGGCGAGAAGCCGCTCCGCGTGCGCGCCGCCCTGCCCGACGATTTCTGGTCGATCGCGGTCTTCGACCGGCGCGGCCGCAACGTCTACAGCCTCAACGATCGCGCCGCCGAAGGCAGCGACCTCGATCTCATCGTGCTGACGCCGGTGCAGATGGCGAAGCTCCGCACCGATCCCCCGGCCTCGCTCGATACCGCGATCGTGGTCGTACTCGACCTCGGCGAAGGCTTCGTGCTGCTGAGGGTCTTCGTGCCGGGCCCGGCGCATGTGCCGGCGATCGTCTCGGCCCTGAAGGCCGCGGACTGCGCCGCCGAACTCTAGCGCCCCGTTCAGGAGCGCTTGCGCGGCCGCTTGTTGTTGCCGCCAATCCCGTCAAAATCGTCACCGACCGAATCAACCAGCCGGTGACTGAGGTCGAGCTCATGGCGCTCGATCCGGACGCCGGGGAAGATCACGATTTCGCAGGCGCCTTTCTCTTCGGCGCGGGTAGCGCGAAGCCGCCGGTCGGACGCGGAGAAGGCTAGGATGGTGCCCATCGATGGACCCTTGAGATCGCTCGGGTCGCGGCACGCCCTGCCTGCGCAAAGCACCCCGGTCCCCGGAGGATTTAGGGACCGGCAAGGTTAACAGTCCGCTAACGAGTTCTGACGACAATGCCGCGCGAGCTCTTCCGGGAAATTTTCGGCCTCACATGAACGACAGTCTGCGGCCCGAGGGCCCCTCGGCCTTCACGCCTTCCACCCAGCAGGCGCGCGACTCGGCGCTGCTCCGCGCCACGACCGAGCTGTTCGCGCAGGAAGCCGTGAACGATCGCGACGCGATCCGCCGCTATGAGGAAATCGCCTCGCACCTCCTGCCGAAGGTTGCGCCCATCGACCGGCTCTACGTCGCCGAGCGGCTCGCGGCGCGGATCGATGCGCCGCTCGCGGTTATGCGCGCGCTCGCCAAGGACCGGATCGAGGTCGCCGAGGTCGTGCTCGCCCGCTCGCCGGTGCTCGGCCCGCTCGATCTCCTCACCATCATCGCCGGCACCGGACCTGATCATCACCGTCTCATCGCCAGCCGCCCCGGCATTTCGAGCGAAGTCGTTCAGGCACTCCGGATCAGCGGCGATCAGGCGCTTAACGGACTCCTCGACGCGATGGAGGACAGCCTCGGCATCGTGAAGCGCCGCCGGACCGCGATCGCGACGGAGACCGAGGCTCCGCCGGCGCCGCCGGCGGCCGTGCCGCCGGTCGCCGCCGCTCCCTCTCCGCCCGCGCCCATCCCGCAGGACCAGGCTTCCGCCGGCAGGCCGGCAAAACCCGCCGGCTGGTTCAGCCACCGCCAGCCCTTCCCGTTCCGCATGGGCCGCTTCGACCCGGACCATTTCCTGCGGCTCGATCGCCCCGGCCGTCTCCGCATCATGGCCGCGCTCGCGACCGGATCGAACAAGCGCGCCGACGCCAAAGACGGCGAGAACCTCAACCAGGCCTTCCGCTCGATCCTCGGTGCGGCGCAGATCGTCGGCTTCGCCCGCAGCGGCCAGCGCCAGGCAATCGTCGAGGCGATCGCCAACGGCCTCGGCGTCAGCCCCGACCTCGCCAGCGATGCGCTCGACGACGCCACCGGCGAGCCGCTGGCGGTCCTGCTGAAGGCCCTCGGTCTCGACAACAGCCAGGCCCAGCAGGTCTTCCTGCTCGCCACCAAGACCGTCGGCACCGACGTCGGCGCCTTCTTCAAGGTCTGCGACATCTACGCCGCGATGGAGCCGATCGTCGCCGAGACGCTCGTCGAATCGTGGCGCGACACCGGGCGGAACGCGGGCTGGAAGCACGAGCCGCTCTTCGCCGAGAATCCCGAGCGCCGCCGTGGTGGGGCTGCCGAGCCCTCGCGCGAGCGTCAGTCGCCGGCCGTGCAGCGTCCGGACCGGGCTTCGGGCTAGGCCGCCGCCGAAGCCTTCAGCGACGCGCTACTCCTCTGCCGCCCGATCGAGCGGCACCGCGCCGTCGCGCGTTTCGACCGCGACCACCCAGAAATCGGGATCGAACCGCTTCTCCTTCTCGAGCCGCGCCGAGACGGTCTCGCCGGCCACCCGTTCCGCGACCCGCTGGAAAAGCCGGTCGCCGGGCCGGCCTTCGTGAAACTCCGACTGCGGCGCCGGGGCATAGAGATCCGAGGTGCCGTCCAGCCGGTCGGCCACGACGAAGATGGCGCCCGCCTCCGAGGCGCCGCGCCGCATGACGACGGCGGGCATGCCTTCGGCGTTGCAGCGGCGAATGAACGCCGCCACCCAAAACGCCGAGGTGACGCGGATTTCGCTCAGTTTGAAGCCATCGCGCCGATGGTGCGCAGCCGCCCGAGCACGCGGTCGTTGGCCGTGCCGGAGATCGGCAGGCCGTTGTCGAGCTCGAAGCGGCGGATCGCGTTGGCGGTCTCCTCGTTCTCGCTGCCGGTGACCGCGAGCGGGCCATAGCCGATGCGGTTCAATGCGTCCTGGACCTGCTGGTAGCGAAGCTCGGCCGCGAGCCGCGCCGGGTCGGGACCGGCAGGGGCGGCAGGCGACACCGCCGGCGCGGGGGCCGCCACGGCGACGGGCGCGGCCGCAGCCGGTGCAGGGTCGGTCGGGAGCGGCATCCTTGTCACCGGCGCGATGTCGGTGGCGGGTTCGAGCGAGGCGGACGGGGCCGGAATGTCCGCGGGCGGAGCGACCCGCTTCGCCGGGATCGTCGCGACGGCCGGCTTCGCCGGCGTTCCTTTCGCCACCGGCTTGATGCTTGCCGTGGTGATGCGGTCGAGGAGGTCGGCGCTTGGCTCGCCGGTCACCGGCAGCCCGGCCGACTTCTCATAGGCGGCGACCGCCGCCCGCGTCCGCGAGCCGGCAATGCCATCGACGGCTCCCTTGTAAAGGCCCTTTGCGGCCAGCGCTTTCTGCAGGCTCACGACGGTCTTCACGTCGGGCACCGGTTTCAGGGCGGCAGCCGGCGCCGCCGCCGCGGTCGCCGCGGGAGCCGGCGCCGGTCTCACCACCGCCGCCTGCGGCGCGCGCACGCGCGGCAGCGGCACCGTGTCGTCCACGGCCGGCCTCGTCATGAACAAGGGCTCGGGGTGACGCCCATGCTGGAGCAGCATGGCGTTCGACACGATCGCGGCCGCCGTCAGCGCCATCACGAAGAGACCGCCGGTCATTGCCGGATTCTCGATCGCGCGCTCGACGATGCGGGCGACGACGCCCTCGCCGGCGGCCTCGGCCTCGACCTTGACGGCGACGCGACGCCTGCTCTTACCCTGCACGTTTCAACTCCTCGTTCCGGATTCCCGCCGCGCCCCCCGCGGGGCGGAGCGGAAGCCTGACGGTTGCGGTAGTGCCCTGGCCCAGCGTGCTGTCGATCAGCAGTTCGCCGCCGTGAAGCGCGGCGAGACCCTTCACCATGGAGAGGCCGAGCCCGGTCCCCTGGTAGCGGCGCTCGTAGCTCGAATCGGCCTGGACGAAGGGCCTGCCGAGCTTCGGCAGGTTCTCCGCCGAAATCCCGACGCCGGTGTCGGTGACGAAGAGCGCGACGCGGTCCTCCTCGCGCCGCGCCCCGACAATCACGCGCCCGCCGCGTTCGGTGAACTTCACAGCGTTCGACAGGAGGTTGAGTAGCATCTGGCGGACGGCTCGCCGGTCGGCATTGAGTTCGATCGCGCGCTGGTCGAGGACGGCGGAGAGGCTGATCCCCTTCTCCTCGGCCGCCGGACGCATCATGTCGCGGCAGTTCTCGACCAGCGGGCCGACCGCGATCGGCTCGATCTGGATGTCGAAGGAGCCTGCCTCGATCTTCGACATGTCGAGGATGCCGTTGACTACTTCGAGGAGATGCTGGCCGGAGGCATGGACGATACGCGCATATTCGCGCTGCCGCTCGACGTCGAGCTTGCCGATCGACTCGCGTTCGAGGATTTCCGAGAAGCCGATGATGGCATTGAGCGGCGTGCGCAGCTCGTGGCTCATGTGCGCGAGAAAGCTGCTCTTGGCGAGGTTGGCGCGCTCGGCCGCTTCGCGGGCTTCCCGGAGCGCGGCGATGTCGGCGGCGAGCTCCGCCAGCCGCGCCTCGCCTTCGGCATCGCGGCCCTGCCGTTTCCGCCAAAGCCGGACAAGGCGCTGCAACGCTTGCATGGGAGGTCGGTCGCCGATCCGGTACGAACTGATGATCGCGCGGATTCTAGGCCGTCGCCCTTAAGGAACGATAAAGCCTGTTCGCTTGAATTGACCGGCTTCGGCGCCGCTGTCGCCCTGCGCTGCGGTGCCCGATTTCCCTAGAATTTTAGGCAATTTCGCGCGGCGGGCTGAACCGGCCTTTCAAGCGCCCCTGCTACTCCTGTCGCCAATGACCGCGAGCAAAAACCGCGGCAGGCGTCAAAGCAGAAGCAAGGGCAGCTCCCATGTTCTTCCTCATCCGCGCAGCCTTCTGGCTCTGCGTCGTCATCCTGCTCATTCCGGCGGACCCGAAGAGCGGCGCCGAAGCGCCGCGGGTCACCCTCGTCCAGGCCTTCCTCGCCGCGCAGGCGACGGTGTCCGACATTTCCGGCTTCTGCGGCCGCAACCCGGATGTCTGCGCGACCGGCGGCGCCGCCATCGACCTGCTCGCCGAGAAGGCCGAGAGCGGCGTGCGCATGCTCAACCGCTATTTCGACCAGAAGGACCGGAATTCGGCCGCGCCCGCGGCGGCGGCGCCGACGGCCGATCGCGACACGCTCAACGACGACGACCTTGAGCCGGCGTGGCGCGCTCCGCGGCGCGACGGATCGGCCTGAGGCGTCTCCATCCCCGGATTGGCCCGGAACTGAAGCGGCGGAGATTGCCGCGCGCCGCGAGCGGTGGACTGCCCTTTCCCGCTCGCGGCGCTCTTTTTCCCGGGTCGCACTCCTGCCCGCCAGTCGCTATATCGGGCGCGATGAACATCGACCAGGTGATCGCGGATTTCGACCTCCTCGAGGAATGGGAGGACCGCTACCGCTACATCATCGAACTCGGCCGCGGGCTCGACGCGCTGCCCGAGCCCGAGCGCACGCCCGCGAACAAGGTGCGCGGCTGCGCCAGCCAGGTCTGGCTGTCGACCCGGATCGAGCGCGGCGGCGGCGAGCCGCGCCTTCATTTCCGCGGCGACAGCGATGCGCTCATCGTCCGAGGCCTCGTCGCCATCGTCATCGCCCTCTACGACGGCAAGACCCCGGCCGAAGTTCTGGCGGTCGACGCCGAAGCAATCTTCGACCGCCTCCAGCTTCGCCAGCATCTCACGGCGCAGCGGTCGAACGGATTGCGGGCGCTGGTCGACCGCATCCGCGCCGACGCCGCCGCGGTCCGCGCCGGCGTCTAGCTCCCGTCGAGCCTCGGCCGGTAGCCCTCGGCGCCCCAGTGCCGTAGCCGCGCGCCGGTCGCGCCGGTTGCCTCGCTGGTCAGTCCGTAGTGCCGGGCAAGTGCCGCCAGCCCCAACGCGATCACCAGCTTGGCCGAGCGTGCCGGCCACTGGCGCTCGCGCTCGATCTCCTCGATCCCCTTGAGGAAGCAGCAGCTGTCGAGGAGGATGCCGCTGAACTCAGGGCCCACCGCGCCGAGCGCCTCCTCGACGCGGCGCCGCGCCGAGAGCGCCGCCACCGTCAGATCGGCAAGGCCGCCCTGGCCGCCGTCGCGCCTGCCGTTCGCCACCGCCGCCGACCAGTTCGCGGTCACCCGCGGCTGCATCTGCCCGCGCTCGAAATCGGCGCGCAGCCGCTCGCCGGCGGCGACCGAAGCCGGGTCGAGGAGCGGCGCGCCGTCGCGCCGCGTCATCCGCTGCAATCGTGCGAGCGGGCTCTCGTCGAGATTGACCACCGCCTCGAAGCGCGCGCCGGCTTCCTCGAAGGACCCGACTGCCCGTGTCTGGTGCTGGATGGCATAGGCATCGTCGCCGGCGAGGCACCGGCGGAGGTGTGCGCGTCCCGTCTCGGTCAGGACCGGGCCGTCCTTGGCGAGGGCAACCAGCCCGCGTTCGGCAAGACTGGCGACCAGCGCGCGGTCGGCCGCGCCTGCGGTCCCGCCGCGGCGCGCCAGGCGCTTGAGAAGCTTGACCTCCGCCCGCTCCGCCACCGCCTCAGTCCGTCCGCCGCCCGAGTTCCGGCCGGACGTCGACCGCGCGTTCCAGCCAGTCGAGGATCGTGTCGAGTCGCGCGTCCTCCCGCGATTCCTCGACCCGCCGGCAGGCATGCGCGGCGGTCGTGCGGTCTCGGCCGAACAGCGCGCCGGCCCCGGTCAGCGGAAGATGGAGGCGTGTGTGGGCGAGGTACATGCCGACCTGCCGGGCATAGGCGACCCCGGCGGGGCCGCGTCCGGCGCCGGCCAGATTCTGGCTCGGGATTCCGAACGCCGCCCCGACAAGATTGGCGAGAAACGGCGCGACCGCGTCCGCCTCCCCGTTCCCGTATCCGCTGCCTCCCGCCTGTTCCGCCATGATTCCCGTCCCGGTTGATAGGAATGTAGTCCTATCATAGCGCGGTCTCCACCACCGGGGATAACTTTTCGAAAGCCCGGCGCACCCGCGGGGACAGTTGCGGGGTTTATCCCCGCTCCCGGCGCCTGCCGGAAAATCGCCTCCCCGTCATCGAGGAGGCTTCACCCCCCGTGTCTTCCGAACCATCCGAGCGCCGTCTGGCGCGCGGCGCCGCCGCGAGCGTGCGAAAGGTCATCGCCGCCGGCGTCGAGGACTATGTCCGCGAGCGCCAGTTGCCGCGCCTCATCCCGGTCGGCCCGCGCGAGATCGCCGACGTCTCGCCGGCGGGCCGCCGCGCCATCCTTGCCCGTCTGGCGCGGGCGCTCCGCAACGAACGCAATCGCGGGAGGGCCGGGCACTGGACCTATGACCTCAACCGCCACATCGGCCTGCATCAGGCCTTCCTGGCGGAGCGCCGGGCCGCGGGCCTCGCCGCAAAATGAAACGGCCGCCGGGCGGAAGCGCGGCGGCCGCGTCATGAAGGAAAGCGCGAGCGGATCTACTTCCGGCGGCGCTGCTGGCCGAGGCCCATCTTCTTGGCGAGCGCCGAGCGGGCGGCGGCGTAGTTCGGCGCGACCATCGGATAGTCGGCCGGCAGGCCCCATTTGTCGCGGTATTCTTCCGGCGACAGGTCGTAGTGGGTGCGCAGGTGCCGCTTCAGCGACTTGAACTTCTTCCCGTCCTCCAGGCAGACGATGTAGTCCGGGAACACCGACTTCTTCGGATTGACCGCCGGCTTCAGCGGTTCCGGCTCCGGCTGGCCGGCGCCCGCATGCGTATTGCTCAGGGCCCGATGGACATCGGCGATGAGCGAAGGAAGCTCGGCCGCAGCCACCGAATTGTTGCTGACATAGGCAGAAACGATCTCGGCGGCCAGATCGATCAGGTCGGCGCCGTCGTTGTGTTCGTCCATCGGTGTTGTTGAACCTTGTTCTGGGGGCAATGCAACGGCTGAATTGAGGGAAGCATTTCCACCGGTCTGCGCGCCGTTACTTGCGCCCCTATAAGCTTGTCGCGGTCGGCGTACAAGCGAAAAACTATTCGCCGCAAAGCGTCGCAGGTGCTTTGCTGTGACAACCTGCAGACGGGACCGGCAATCACCGAAGACCTTGACGGCGAATTACAGGCGACAGCAAGTAATGGTTGTCCACGCCCGCGGACCGACCTCCAAGTAGAAGAGGCGGCCCTATAGTTGCTTGTAGTAGAAGCTGCAGGTTTCGCGGCTGCGGCCGTCGGCGCTCATTGCATAGCCGGGGACGTCGCCGAACTTCACCCATCCGAGGCGCTGATAGAGCCGTGCCGCCTCGCTCCGCGCCTCCGTGTCGAGCGTGAGGAGCGTCCGCCCGATCCGCCGCGCTTCCGCTTCGGCCGCCATCATCAGCGCCGAACCGAGCCCCTGCCGCCGCGCCCGGCGATGCACGAGGAGCTTGGCGATGTCGGCGCGAAATGCCTGGTTCTCCTGTCCCGCGAAGACGAGCTGGACCGACCCGTCGATCGCGTCGCCGGCCTCCGCGCTGAAGATCGACCGTTCGCCGCGTGCGTGGCTGGCCAATGCGCCGTCCCACCAGCGCTCGGCCTTCTCGCGCGTCATCGGCCAGACGAAATTGACCGACGCGCCGCCTTCGACCGAATCGATGAGGAGGTCGACCAGCAGATCGCGCCGCGCGCGCGCTTCCGCGACGGTCAGGCGCCTGATCGCATGCGCGCTCACCGGACCGGCTCCGAGGTGAGAATGACGGCATAGCGCGCCGGCTTGCCGCCGGGATTGCGGAATGTGATGCCGCCGCTGTCGGGCCGCATATGCAGGCAGTCCCCGGCGGCCAGGCGGAAGGTGCCGTCGGGCAGCGTTACTTCCATCGCGCCCGCCAGTACCCAGACATGCTGGTCGATGAGGCGATGCGTCGCCGGGCCGAGCGCCACCTCGGCGCCGGCGGGAAACTCGACCTCGACGATGCGCACCGGCGAGCCGGTGCCGGCAGGCGCCACTTCCCGGCGGAG
>DASRGK010000069.1:0-14592 GCA_035651055.1 Bauldia sp. | reverse complement strand
AATACTGGGTCTGCCGGGTGAAGCCCGGCCGGATCATGTTCGAGATCGATGGCGTGCCGGTCGACCTCGCCCGCGAGGCGCTCCGCCTCGGCGCGGCGAAGCTGCCGGTCCGCACCCGTTTCATCGAGCGCATCGCGGACTGAGGGGAAGAAGATGAAGGCCGCCGACGCCCGCCTGATGAGTGCCGACCAGATCGCCGACGAGCTGGCGAAGCTGAAGAAGGAGCAGTTCAACCTCCGCTTTCAGCGCGCCACCGGCCAGCTGGAGAATACTTCGCGCGTGCGGGTCATCCGTCGCGAGATTGCGCGCCTGGCGACGATCGCCAACGAGAAGCGCAGGAACCCGGATACCGCGCCGAAGCGCGCGGCCAAGAAGAAGGCCTGAAGCCATGCCGAAGCGCGTCCTCCAGGGCACGGTGGTGAGCGACAAGAACGACAAGACCGTCGTCGTCCGCGTCGAGCGCCGCTTTACCCACCCGATCCTGAAGAAGACCATCCGGCGCTCGAAGAAGTATCACGCGCACGACGAGGCCAATAAGCACAAGGTCGGCGAGGTGGTCTTCATCGAAGAGTCGAAGCCGATTTCGAAGAACAAGCGCTGGGTCGTCCTCGAGACGGCCGCGGGCAAATAGGAAAGACCGCCGGCCCGAGCGCGGAAAACGCGCCGGGCAGGGGACTGTGAGCGGGTAAGAAAATGATCCAGATGCAGACCAACCTCGACGTCGCCGACAATTCCGGCGCCCGTCGTGTCATGTGCATCAAGGTGCTCGGCGGCTCCAAGCGGAAATACGCCTCGGTCGGCGACGTGATCGTCGTCTCGATCAAGGAGGCGATCCCGCGCGGCCGCGTGAAGAAGGGCGACGTGATGAAGGCGGTGGTCGTCAGGACCGCCAAGGACATCCGCCGCCCGGACGGCAGCGTCATCCGCTTCGACCGCAATGCGGCGGTGCTCATCAACAACCAGGCGGAGCCGGTCGGCACCCGCATCTTCGGACCGGTGCCGCGCGAACTCCGCGCGAAGAATCACATGAAGATCATTTCGCTCGCCCCGGAGGTGCTCTAGTGGCCGCGCGCATCCGCAAGGGCGACAAGGTCGTCGTCATCACCGGCAAGGACAAGGGCAAGACCGGCGAAGTGATCCGCGTCGTGCCCGACGAGGGCCGTGCGGTCGTGCGCGGCATTCACATGATCCGCCGCCACCAGCGCCAGTCGGCGCGGGAGCAGGGCGGCATCATCGTCAAGGAAGGTTCGATCCACCTGTCCAACCTCGCCATCGCTGATCCGAGCGACGGCAAGCCGACCCGCGTCGGTTTCCGCATCGAGAAGGACGGCCGCAAGGTACGGGTGGCCAAGCGCTCTGGAGATCTGATCGATGGCTGAGGCCAGTTACGAGCCGCGGCTCAAGGTCCACTACCGGGACAAGGTCCGCCCGGAGTTGACCAAGCAGTTCGGCTACAAGAACGCGATGGAAGTCCCGCGGATCGACAAGATCGTCCTCAATATGGGCGTGGGCGAAGCCGTCAATGACAGCAAGAAGGTGACGAGCGCTCTTGGCGACCTTGCCAAGATCGCGGGGCAGAAGCCGGCGGTCACCCGTTCGCGGAAGTCGATCGCGACCTTCAAGCTGCGCGAGAACATGCCGATCGGCGGCAAGGTGACGCTGCGCAAGAACCGGATGTACGAGTTCCTCGACCGGCTGGTGACGGTGGCGCTGCCGCGCGTCCGCGACTTCCGCGGGCTCAACCCGAAGAGCTTCGACGGGCGCGGCAATTATGCGCTCGGCATCAAGGAACACATCATTTTCCCCGAGATCAACTACGACCAGATCGAGCAGATCTGGGGGATGGACGTAATCGTGTGCACGACGGCCAAGACGGACGACGAGGCAAGGGCCCTGCTCAAGGCCTTCAACTTCCCGTTCCGGCAGTAGGACAAGGCAAGATGGCCAAGAAAAGCTCCGTCAACAAGAACAACCGGCGCCGCAAGATGGTCGCCCGCCTCGCCGGCAAACGGGCGGAACTGAAGGCGGTGGCGAACGACGAGTCGCGTTCGCTGGAGGAGCGCTTCCAGGCGCGCCTCAAGCTCGCCGAGCTGCCGCGCAACTCGTCGGCGGTACGCGTTCGCAACCGCTGCGAGATCACCGGCCGCCCGCGCGGCAATTACCGCAAGTTCGGCATGTCGCGTATCGCGCTTCGCAAGCTCGGATCCGCCGGCATGATCCCCGGGCTCGTCAAGTCGAGCTGGTAGGAGACGTTACGAAATGACGATGACCGATCCGATCGGCGACATGCTGACACGCATCCGCAATGCCCAGATGCGGAAGATGTCCAAGGTCACGACGCCGGCTTCCAAGCTGCGCCAGCGCGTCCTCGACGTGCTCCAGGCCGAGGGCTATATCCGCGGCTACACGACCGTCGAGAAGAGCGGCTATTCCGAGTTTGACATCGAGCTGAAGTACTACGATGGCGAGCCGGTGATCCGTGAAATCTCGCGGGTTTCGAAGCCGGGCCGCCGCGTCTATGCCTCGGTGAAAGCGATTCCGCGCGTCAATAACGGGCTCGGCGTCTCAATCCTGTCGACGCCGCAAGGGGTCATGTCGGACTCCGAAGCGCGCGACAAGAACATCGGCGGCGAAGTCATCTGCACCGTATTCTAGAAGAAGAAGCGTCATGTCCCGCATCGGCAAGAAACCGGTCTCCGTCCCGAAAGGCGTCACCGCCGCGGTCAACGGGCAGACTGTGACCATGAAGGGCCCGAAGGGCGAGCTGTCCTTCCTCGCCTCGGACGACATCGCGGTCTCGATGGAGAATGGAGCGGTGCTGGTCGAGCCGCGGAACGACAGCAACGCTGCGCGCTCGGCCTGGGGCATGTCGCGGACGATGGTCGCCAACCTCATCGAGGGCGTCACCAAGGGCTTCGAGCGGCGCCTGGAGATCAACGGCGTCGGCTATCGCGCGGCCGTGCAGGGGAAAGCGCTGCAGCTCATCCTCGGCTACAGCCACGAGATCAACTATCCGATCCCCGCGGGGATCACGATCCAGACGCCGAAGCCGACGGAAATCGTGATTACCGGCTCCGACCGCCAGAAGGTCGGCCAGGTCGCCGCGGAAATCCGCCAGTTCCGCAGGCCCGAACCCTACAAGGGCAAGGGCGTCAAGTATGCCGGCGAGGTCATCTTCCGCAAGGAAGGCAAGAAGAAGTAACGGTCGGGAACCATGCCCAGCAAAACCACAGGACGCAGGATCACGCGGGTCCGCAAGGCGGTTCGCCAGGCGGCGAATGGCCGGGCGCGGCTCAGCATCTTCCGCTCCTCCAAGCACATCTACGCGCAGGTCATCGACGACAGCGAGGGCAGGACGGTCGCGGCGGCTTCGTCGCGCGACAAGGATCTGGCCGAGAAGCTGAAGACCGGCGCCGACGTGGCAGCCGCGGGCGCGGTCGGCAAGCTCGTCGCCGAGCGGGCCAAGGCGGCCGGCGTCGAGGCCGTGGTCTTCGACCGCGGGCGCTACCGCTACCACGGGCGCATCAAGGCGCTCGCCGATGGCGCGCGCGAGGGCGGACTGAAATTCTAGGCTTGAAGCGCCGTCAACAGACAACGATATCGGACGATCGGTAGGAAAAATGGCAAGAGAGCGCGAAAACCGCGGCGGCCGCGAGCGGGATCGGGAAGAGCGCGACAGCGAGTTTGTCGACAAGCTCGTTCACATCAACCGCGTCGCCAAGGTCGTGAAGGGCGGCCGGCGTTTCGGCTTCGCCGCGCTGGTCGTCGTCGGCGACCAGAAGGGCCGCGTCGGCTTCGGCCACGGCAAGGCGCGCGAGGTGCCGGAAGCGATCCGCAAGGCGACCGAAGCCGCCAAGCGCGGCCTCGTCCGCGTCCCGCTCCGCGAAGGGCGCACCCTGCATCACGACGTCACGGGCCGTCACGGCGCGGGCAAGGTGATCTGCCGCGCCGCGCCGGCGGGTACCGGCATCATTGCCGGCGGCCCGATGCGGGCCGTGTTCGAGACGCTCGGAGTCCAGGACGTGGTGGCGAAGTCGTTCGGCTCGTCCAATCCGTACAACATGGTGCGCGCGACCTTCGATGCGCTGAAGCACGAAGACAGCCCGCGCGGCGTCGCCGCCCGCCGGGGTATCAAGGTCTCGACGCTGCAGTCGCGCCGCCGCGATGTCGACATGGAAGCGGCGGAAGCCTAGGCGAATTCAGGGAAGAAACGCGTCATGGCCAAGAAGAGCGACGGCAAGACGATCACTGTCGAGCAGACCGCGAGCCCGCAGCGCCGCCCTTGGCAGCAGCGCGAGACGTTGAGGGGCCTTGGCCTCAACCGCATCCGGAGGCGGAAGACGCTCCCGGACACGCCGGCAACGCGCGGTATGATCGCCAAGGTCAGTCACCTCGTCCGCATTGTCGACGAGGCTTGAGGAAAAGACTATGAAACTCAATGAGTTGAGCGACAAGCCCGGCTCCCGCAAGGCGCGCATGCGCGTTGGCCGGGGCATCGGATCGGGCAAGGGCAAGACCTCCGGGCGCGGCGTGAAGGGCCAGAAGGCCCGCACCGGCGTTGCCGTGAAGGGATTTGAAGGCGGCCAGATGCCGCTGCACCGCCGCTTGCCGAAGCGCGGTTTCAACAACATCTTCCGGAAGGAATACAACGAGGTCGGGCTCGACCGCGTTCAGCAGGCGATCGACGCGGGCAGGCTCGACGGCAAGGGCACGGTCACCGCGGCGGTCCTCCGGCAGGCCGGCGTGATCCGTCGCGAACGCGAGGGCGTCCGTCTCCTCGCCAACGGCGAACTGAAGGCGGCGCTCGCCTTCGAGGTGGCCGGGGCGTCGAAGTCGGCGATCGCGGCGGTCGAAAAGGCGGGCGGCTCGGTGAAGCTGCTCGTGGTCAAAGCAGACAAGGCGGAGGCCGCAGAGCCTCGGGCCTAGCGGAGCAAAGCGATGGCATCGGCGGCTGAACAACTTGCGGCCAATCTGAATTTCGGCGCATTCGCCAAGGCCGACGCGCTGAAGAAGCGCATCTGGTTCACCCTCGGCGCCCTCCTGGTCTATCGCCTCGGCACCTACGTGCCGCTGCCGGGCATCAATCCGGAGGCCCTGGCCACGGCGTTCAACAACGCGCAGAACGGCCTTCTCGGCATGTTCAACATGTTCTCGGGCGGGGCGGTCGGCCGCATGGCGATCTTCGCGCTCGGCATCATGCCGTACATCTCGTCCTCGATCATCATCCAGCTCCTGACCTCGATCGTGCCGCGGCTCGACCAGTTGAAGAAAGAGGGCGAGCAGGGCCGCAAGGTCATCAACCAGTACACGCGCTACGGGACGGTCATCCTTTCGCTCCTCCAGGCCTACGGCATCGCGGTCGGCCTCGAAGGATCGACCGGCGTGGTGGTCAACCCGGGCATGTTCTTCAAGATCTCCACGATGATCACGCTGACCGGCGGGACGATGTTCCTGATGTGGCTCGGCGAGCAGGTGACCGCCCGCGGCATCGGCAACGGCATTTCGCTGATCATCTTCTCGGGCATCGTCGCCAACCTGCCGCATGCGATCAGCGGCACGCTCGAACTCGGCCGCGAGGGCGCGCTGTCGCCGGTCGTGATCATCGCGGTGGCGGTGCTCGCGATCATCGTCATCGGCGTCATCGTCTTCGTCGAGCGCGCCCAGCGCCGGCTGCTCATCCAGTATCCGAAGCGTCAGGTCGGCAACCGGATGTTCCAGGGCGATTCCTCGCACCTGCCGCTGAAGCTCAATACCTCGGGCGTCATTCCGCCGATCTTCGCTTCGTCGCTGCTTCTCCTGCCCGTGACGCTCGCCAATTTCAGCGCTGCCGGCGGTCCGTCGTGGCTGTCGCAGCTGGCGGCCTATCTCGGCCACGGGACGCCGCTCTACATGCTTCTTTACGGCGGCATGATCATCTTCTTCTGCTTCTTCTACACGGCCGTCGTCTTCAACCCGACCGACACCGCCGACAACTTGAAGAAGCACGGCGGCTTCATCCCGGGTATCCGGCCCGGTCAGCGGACCGCCGAGTACATCGACTACGTGCTGACCCGGGTCACCGCCGTCGGTGCGGTCTACCTGGTGGCGGTCTGCCTTCTGCCGGAGCTGCTGATCGGCGCGACCGGCGTGCCGTTCTACTTTGGCGGCACCTCGCTTCTCATCGTCGTCAGCGTTACGATGGATACGGTGGCGCAGGTGCAGGGACACCTGCTCGCCCATCAGTATGAGGGCCTCGTCAAGAAGGCCAAGCTACGGGGAAGGACGCGATGAGGTTGATCCTGCTCGGGCCACCCGGTGCGGGCAAGGGTACGCAGGCGCAACGCCTCACAACGAAGTACGGGATCGTTCAGCTTTCGACGGGCGAGATGCTGCGCGCCGCGGTGGCGGCCGGAACGCCGGTCGGCAAACGGGCGCAGGCGATCATGAATCGCGGCGACCTGGTCTCCGATGACGTGATGATCGAGATCATCGAGGACCGGATCGCGGAGCCGGATTGCGCCCGCGGGTTCATCCTCGACGGTTTCCCGCGCACCGTTGCCCAGGCCGAGGCGCTCGACCGGCTGCTCGACCGGCACGGCATCAGGCTCGATGCCGTGATCGAACTTACCGTCGACGAGGCGGCGCTCCGCGATCGCATCGCCGGCCGGGCGAGGGAAACGCCGGGACAGGCCAGGGCGGACGATACGCTTGAGACGCTGGCAAAGCGGCTGGCGGTCTATCGGACGCAGACGGCGCCGGTTGCGGACTATTATCGCCGCAAGGGCAGGCTGCAGCAGGTGGACGGAATGGGGACGGTGGATGCCGTTGCCGCGGCGATTGGCCGATTACTGCCGGCGAAGGCCACGGCCTGAGTAAATCGCGAGGAATACGAAAGAAAATCCGTCGGCCGGAGTTGACGGGAAGCAGGCGAATGGCTATCTACCGGCTCGAATTCCGGAGCATTCGGATGAGCGGTACTGGCCACCCAGGAATGGTAAGCCAGCGCCGCCGCTACGCGTCCCGGCCAGCCGGCTAAGTCGTTGAATTCGCGGGCCTTTGGCCCGAAGGCTTTAGGAGAAGTCAGTTTGGCCCGTATCGCAGGCGTCAACATACCGACGAACAAGCGCGTCGTGATCGCGCTGCAGTACATCCACGGAATCGGCCAGACCAAGGCCCATGAGATCATGGAAAAGGTCAAGATTCCGGAGAATCGCCGGGTCAGCCAGCTGACCGACGCCGAGGTCATCCAGATCCGCGAAGTCATCGACCGTGACTACATGGTGGAAGGCGACCTCCGCCGCGACGTAGCGATCAACATCAAGCGGCTGATGGATCTTGGCTGCTACCGGGGCCTGCGGCATCGCCGTGGCCTGCCGGTGCGCGGTCAGCGGACCCATACCAACGCGCGGACCCGCAAGGGCCCGGCCAGGCCGATCGCGGGCAAGAAGAAGTAAGGCGGGCTGATAAAGGGAATAGCGGGCAGCGAAAAGGCATCCCTGCTTGCTGCGCGCGATTAGCTCCCAAGGTGTAGCCGCTGGCACTACGGCGGCGTTCGAGATCGAAAGCTAAGGACTGCACATGGCAAAAGAAGCGACCCGCGTGCGCCGCCGCGAGCGGAAGAACATCACTTCCGGCGTGGCCCACGTGAATTCGAGCTTCAACAATACGATGATCACCATCACCGACGCGCAGGGGAACACGATCTCGTGGTCCTCGGCCGGGCTGATGGGCTTCAAGGGGTCGCGGAAGTCGACCCCTTACGCCGCGCAGATGGCGGCTGAAGATGTCGGCAAGAAGGCGGCCGAGCACGGCGTGAAAACGCTGGAAGTCGAAGTCTCGGGACCGGGATCGGGCCGCGAGTCGGCGCTGCGGGCGCTGCAGACCGGCGGCTTCATCATCACGTCGATCCGCGACGTGACGCCGATTGCGCATAACGGCTGCCGGCCGCGGAAGCGCCGCCGCGTCTGACCGGCGCCTAACGCCGGCCACAATACAAATCTCGCGGCAGGACAGGCTGCCGCGCCGCCCTCCGGCCTCCACCGGACGGCGCGCAAAACCGAAAGGGACAGGCTCGTGATCCAAAAGAACTGGCAAGAGCTGATCAAACCGAACAAGCTCGAAATCTCCTCGGGCGCCGACAGCAAGCGTTTCGCGACCGTGGTCGCCGAGCCGCTCGAGCGCGGCTTCGGTCTGACGCTCGGCAACGCGCTTCGCCGCGTATTGCTCTCCTCGCTCCAGGGCGCTGCCGTGAAGGCCGTCCAGATCGACGGCGTTCTGCATGAATTCTCCTCGATTGCCGGCGTGCGCGAGGACGTGACCGATATCGTCCTCAACATCAAGGAAATCGCCGTGAAGATGCACGGCGACGGACCCAAGCGGATGGTCGTCCGCAAGCAGGGTCCGGGCGTCGTCAAGGCGGGCGATATCCAGACTGTCTCCGACATCGAAATTCTCAACCCGGAACTGGTGCTCTGCACCCTCGACGAGGGCGCCGAGATCCGGATGGAATTCACCGTCGACACCGGCAAGGGCTACGTCCCGGCGGACCGCAACCGGCCCGAGGACGCGCCGATCGGCCTCATCCCGGTAGACAGTCTCTACTCGCCGGTGAAGAAGGTCTCCTACCGCGTCGAGAACACCCGCGAGGGGCAG
The DNA here is from genome assembly GCA_035651055.1 of Bauldia sp. GTDB lineage: Bacteria > Pseudomonadota > Alphaproteobacteria > Rhizobiales > Kaistiaceae > JAFKKF01. The sequence continues at coordinate 5,961 of DASRGK010000069.1, read as the reverse complement.
GTGCTCGACTACGACAAGCTGACGCTCTCGGTCGAGACCGACGGGTCGATCCGGGCCGAGGATGCGGTCGCCTTTGCGGCGCGCATTCTCCAGGACCAGCTCTCGATCTTCGTCAACTTCGAGGAGCCGCAGAAGGAGCAGGCGGAGGTTTCAATCCCCGAGCTTGCCTTCAACCCGGCCCTGTTGAAGAAGGTCGACGAACTGGAACTGTCGGTCCGCTCGGCCAACTGCCTGAAGAACGACAACATCGTCTATATCGGCGACCTCATCCAGAAGACCGAGGCGGAGATGCTCCGCACCCCGAATTTCGGCCGGAAGTCGCTGAACGAAATCAAGGAAGTGCTCGCCCAGATGGGCCTGCATCTCGGCATGGAAGTGCCGAACTGGCCGCCGGAGAATATCGACGAACTGGCCAAGCGCTACGAAGACCATTACTGATCGGACAAGGGTGTCGGATGACGGATGTCGGGAAGACCGGCATCGAGCCATCTGATATCTGGCCTCCGACATCCGTCATCTGGAGTCCTGCGATGCGTCATCACAATTCGGGCCGCCGCCTCGGCCGCTCGGTCAGCCACCGCAAGGCGCTGTTCGCGAACCTTGCGGCGGCGCTCGTCCGGCACGAGCAGATCGTCACCACGCTGCCCAAGGCCAAGGACCTCCGTCCGATCGTCGAGAAGCTGGTCACGCTTGCCAAGCGCGGTGACCTGCACGCCCGCCGCCAGGCGATCTCGACCATGCGCGACCTCGACTCGGTGAAGAAGCTCTTCGAGACGATCGGGCCGCGCTACAAGAGCCGGCCGGGCGGATATACGCGCGTCCTCAAGGCGGGCTTCCGGCACGGCGACAGCGCGGCGGTGGCGGTGATCGAGTTCGTCGATCGCGACAAGGACGCCAAGGGCGCCGAGGATCGCGCGCGCAACGAGGCGAACGCGCCGGCGAACGAAACGGCGGAGGCCGCGGCGTAGTCCCGCGTCCAGGAGACGCAGTCAAAGGCGGCTTCGGCCGCCTTTTCGTTTTGGTTCTGGCCTGCCGGTCTCGCCGCGCCAGCGCGGGCTACCCGTAAACCGCCGCGACGATCTCGTCGCGAAACGGGCCGTTGCAGCCTTCAAACGCGGTGTTGGTAAACTCGGCGACGGACAGTTCGGCCGACGGGTCGATGAACCAGTTGTGGCCGTAGGCGCCGCCCCATTGCAGCGAGCCGCGACTCTGCGGGCTGTGCGCAGCGGCGGGATCGTCGAGGACGGCCGAGAGGTAGCCGAAACGCCAGCCGGCGTCCTTCTCCTCGCGCGCGAGGTCGCCGATCTGGTTCCGGCAGGCGAGCGCCACCGTCTCCGTCTTCAGGATCGGTGCGCCGCCGGTCCGCAGCGCTTCGAGAAAGCGGAGGAAGTCCCCGGCGGTCCCGGCCATGCCGGCGCCGCCCGACTGGAACGACGCCGGATCGAAAATGCGGGACGGCGAGAAGACGGTGCCGCCTCCGTTCACTGCGGTCATCGGGACCGAGTAGGGGTCGGGCATGCGGATGGGCCGAGGTTTCGCGTCGGCATAGGGGACCGCCAGCCGCGCCACGTCGGTTACGCCGAAGGCGGTGTCGTGCATGCCGAGCGGGCCGGTGACGTGGGTGGCAACCGCTTTCGCCAGCGTGCTGCCATTGGCCCTCTCGATCAGGGCGCCGAGGACGTCGATCGACATGCCGTAGCGCCACGCCGTGCCCGGCGCGTGGAAGAGCGGCACCGAGGCGAGGCGCCTGAGCATCTCCTCCATGCCTACGCCCGGAAGGCTCAGTCCCGCGGGCATGTCGACCGCGCGGTAGGGGTCGCCCGGCTCGTCGACGGGATAGCCGAAGCCGGATGTGTGGTTGAGGAGATGCCGGATGGTGATGGTGGCAGGCGCCCCGGCAAAGCGCGGACGGAAATCGGGCAGCCAGCGGTCGACCGCATCCTCGAGGCCGAGCTTTCCCTCGTCGGCCATGGCGAGCGCTGTCGCGGCGACCAGCGGCTTGGTGCAGGAGGCGAGGCGGAAAATGGCGTCCTCCCGCATCGGGATGCCGGTCTCGCGGTCGAGATAGCCGGCGGCCCGGCGATAAACGATCTCTCCCCGTTCGGCGATAAGGATAACCGAGCCGACGATCCGGCCTTCCGCCAACGCGCGGTCGGTGACGGCATCGATTCGTGCGGCGCGCGCTGAGATTCTCGCCGGTGCGTTCATCGCATCCCCCCACATCCCCGGTCCCGAACATATCTGCCGAAGCCGGCCTTGCCCACCGAACCGGAGCCACGGCGGCTGAACGGTCGCAGGTGGCTTCCCGGGCCGTACCCTGCCACCGGGCCGCCCTATTTCGTGTAGCATCGTCCTCGCCCTGACGAGTGGGTAAGCCGACCATGCTTCTGCGGACAATTGCCTTCAGCCTTCTCCTGTCCGGCGGCATTGCCGCCACCGCCCCGGCGGCCATCGCCGACGATCGCGCCGTGCCGCCGACTGCCGCGGCGATCCAGCTTTCCTTCGCGCCGATCGTGAAGAAGGCGGCGCCGGCCGTGGTCAATATCTACGCGTCTCGGACGATCGAGATGTCGTCCTCCCCCTTCTTCGGCGATCCGTTCTTCCAGCGTTTCTTCGGCGGCGGCGATTTCGGCCCGCCCCAGAAGCGGGTCCAGCAGTCGCTCGGCTCGGGCGTGTTCGTCGACCCGTCCGGCATCGTGGTCACCAACAACCACGTCATTGCCAATGCCGACGAGATCAAGGTGGCGCTGTCCGACCGGCGCGAATTCGACTGCGACGTGGTCCTGAAGGACGAGCGCACCGACCTCGCGGTCCTGAAGCTGAGGAACGCCAAGGGACCGTTCCCGATCCTCAATTTCGGCGACTCCGACCAGCTCCAGGTCGGCGATCTGGTGCTCGCCATCGGCGACCCGTTCGGTGTCGGGCAGACGGTGACCAGCGGCATCGTCTCGGCGCTGGCGCGGACCCAGGTCGGCGTCTCCGACTACCAGTTCTTCATCCAGACCGATGCGTCGATCAATCCGGGCAATTCCGGCGGAGCGCTGATCGACATGAACGGCAACCTTGTCGGCATCAACAGCGCGATCTATTCGCGGACCGGCGATTCGAGCGGCATCGGCTTTGCGATCCCGGTCAACATGGTGCGGGTGATCGTCGAGTCGGCCAAGACCGGCAACAAGGTCCGTCTGCCGTGGGTCGGCGCCTCGTTCCAGGAGGTCACGCCGGACGTTGCCGAATCGCTGGGGCTGGCGCGTCCCGTCGGGGCATTGGTCGCCGACCTCACCGAGCAGAGCCCGGCCTGGCGCTCGGGGCTGAAGACCGGCGATGTGGTGACCTCGATCGACGGCATCGCAATCGACGATCCGGCGGCGTTGAACTACCGGTTGGCAACCAAGGGCATCGGAGCCCAGGCGAAGCTGATCATCGTGCGGAGGGGGAAGGAGTATTCGGTCACCCTGCCGCTTGAGGCGGCGCCGGAATCGGTGCCGCGCGACCAGGTCGCGATTACCGGGCAGTCGCCCTTCGCGGGCGCCACGGTGGTCAACCTGTCGCCGGCGGTGGCGGAGGAAATGTCGTACCGGGGCGATCCGAAGGGCGTCATCATCAGCGCCGTTGCCCCGGGCTCGATCGCCGACCAGGCCGGCTTCCGGCCCGGCGACGTGGTCGTCAACGTCAACGGCACGGCGATCGACACGACCGAGCGGCTGAAAAGGGTCGCGGGCACCGATACGCGCACCTGGCAGCTCGTCATCGAGCGGGACGGCCGCACCATCCGCTCCGTGCTGCGCGGCTAGGCCATGACGAACCTCTTCCAGGCGGCGGGACTGGAGCGGGAGGCGCCACGGCCGCTCGCCGACCGGCTCCGGCCGCAGCGGCTGGAAGATGTCGTCGGGCAGGACCACCTGCTCGGCGCGGACGGCGCGATCAGCCGGATGCTGGCCACCGGCACGCTCGGCTCGATGATCTTCTGGGGGCCGCCGGGAACCGGCAAGACGACCGTTGCCCGGCTGCTCGCCGAGCAGACCGATCTCCACTTCGAGCAGGTCTCCGCGGTCTTCTCCGGGGTGGCCGACCTGAAGAAGGTCTTCGACGCGGCGCGGAAGCGCCGACAGACCGGCAAGGGCACACTTCTCTTCGTCGACGAGATCCACCGGTTCAACCGCGCCCAGCAGGATTCGTTTCTGCCGGTGATGGAGGACGGGACGGTCACGCTCGTCGGCGCGACGACGGAGAATCCGTCCTTCGAACTGAACGCGGCGCTCCTGTCGCGGGCGCGCGTCCTCGTCTTTCGGCCGCTCGACCCGGAAGCGATCGCCCGGCTCCTCGAGCGCGCCGAGGCGATCGAGAAGCGGAAGCTGCCGCTCGATGGCGAAGCGCGGCAGATGCTGGTCAATCTCGCCGACGCCGACGGCCGGGCGGCCCTGACGCTTGCCGAGGAAGTCTGGCGCGCAGCGCGACAGGGCGAGACGTTCGGCGCCGGTCAACTGCTCGAAGTCGTGCAGCGGCGCGCGCCGATCTACGACAAGAGCCAGGATGGCCACTACAACCTCATCTCGGCCCTCCACAAATCCGTGCGCGGATCGGACCCCGATGCGGCGCTCTACTACCTGGCGCGCATGCTCGATGCCGGGGAGCGGCCGCTCTATATCGGGCGGCGGCTGGTCCGGATGGCGGTCGAGGATATCGGGCTCGCCGACCCGCAGGCGCTTGGCATCGCCATCGCCGCAAAGGACGCCTACGACTACCTCGGCTCGCCCGAGGGCGAACTGGCCCTGGCGCAGGCGGCCGTCTATCTCGCGACCGCGCCGAAGTCGAACGCGCTCTACACGGCTTTCGGGGCGGCGACCGCGACGGCGAGGGAAGGCGGATCGCTGGCCCCGCCGAAGACCATCCTCAACGCGCCGACCGGGCTCATGAAGAACGAGGGCTACGGCGCCGGCTATCTTTATGATCACGACCAGCCGGACGCCTTTTCCGGCCAGGACTACTTTCCGGAGAAGCTCGGTCGGCGGAAATTCTACGATCCGACGGAACGGGGCTTCGAACGCGAAATCCGCAAGCGCCTCGACTTCTGGGAGAAGCTGCGGGCGAAGCGGAACCAGGGCGGCTGACGCGTCTCCGTCGGTCCCCGGTTTCCCCGTACTTAACCGGCAATTTTCGCGAAACTGCAGCACTTGCCGCGTGTACTCCGGCCGCGACTCACATATTGAGCGGATATGGCCGGGCTCGGGGCATGATCTACTTCGCTTACGGCTCCAACCTTGACTACCTTCAGATGGCGGCGCGCTGCCCGCGCGCCCGTCTGGTCGGGCCGGGAAAACTCGAGGGCTACCGGCTCTGCTTTCCGCGCCGTTCATACGTGCGCAACAGCGCCGTTGCCAGCATCGAGGCGGCCGCCGAGGGTACCGTCTGGGGGGCGCTCTACGAGATCGGCGAGGCCGACATCGACCGGTTCGATGCGCGCGAGGGCTATAACCCGCGTTGCCGGCAGGAAGAGAATATTTCGACCCGCGTTCCGGTGACCGTCCGGCTTTCGGACGGCTCGACGGTCGAGGCGATGACCTATGTCGCCAATCCGGCCCCCAATCCCGGCCTGCCGTCGGCGGACTATCTGAGCGTGATCATCAACGGCGCGATGGCCTGCCGCGCGTCGGACGATTATATCGCCATGCTGCAGGCGCTGCCCACGGCCGCATAGGCTGCGAGGCCACCCCGCGCTAGGCTTGCGGCCATGCTCCAGACATTCCTCGTCTTCCTCGGTGGCGGCCTTGGCGCCGCCATGCGGCATGGCGTCAATATCGGGTCGGCGCGCGTCTTCGGGATCAATTTCCCGGTCGGCACCATGGTCGTCAACGTCACCGGGTCGCTGGTGATGGGTCTGATCGTGGCGTACCTGGCATTCAAGGCCGACCAGCCCTGGTCCCAGAACCTCCGGCTTTTTCTGACCACGGGTATCCTCGG